>JBILMZ010000273.1:0-3828 GCA_044375275.1 Micropepsaceae bacterium
CGGATGGCACCACGGCAGGATCCGTGCAACACGCAGCGAGCGGGCGCGAGAGAAGCTGACGACGCTGATGCCGCTTCTTCTGGATGCCCTGTCGAAGACGGCCAATCCGGATATCGCGTTTACGCGGCTGGACAGGTTTCTGTCCGGCCTGCCGTCGGGCGTTCAGGTTTTCGCCCTGCTGCTGTCGAACCCCGATTTGCTGAACCTCATCGCCGAAATCGTGGGCACGGCTCCGAGGCTTGCGGATCATCTTGCTTCGCGTCCCGGCTTGCTGGACGTGCTGATAGATGCAGAGTTCGTCCGTCATCAGCCGGGGTTACCTGAACTGGTCGAGAGCCTGTCTGGCCTGCTCAGGGGGAGCCGCAGCTTCGAGGACACGCTTGATACGGTGCGTCGGTGGACGAAGGACCAGCAGTTCCGCGTCGGACTTCAGTTGCTGCGCAAGGAGACCGATGGTGTCACCGCAGGCTATGCTTTCGCCGACGTGGCAGAGGCTGCCACGCGGGCGTTGTTTGACGCCACGATGGCCGAGATGATCCACGCCCACGGGCAGATCGCGGGTGGCGAAATGTGCGTGGTGGGGATGGGGCGCCTGGGTGGGCGTGAGATGACGGCGACCTCTGATCTCGACCTGATCTTTGTTTACTCCCACGATGACGCCGTGACTGCGTCATCCGGTGACCGTCCGCTGAGTGCGAGCGTCTACTACGCGCGTGCGGCGCAGAGGCTCATAACCGCTTTGACGGTGATGACCGCTGAGGGCGGGCTCTATGACGTCGACATGCGCCTCCGGCCATCCGGCAACAAGGGGCCGGTGGCGGTCAGCCTGGAGACATTCCGGAACTACCAGATGACCGAAGCCTGGACCTGGGAGCGGCTGGCTCTTACCCGCGCGCGTGTCATAGCGGGGCCATACGGGATCCGGGCGAAGGTTGAAGAATCCATACGCGCGGCGCTCACGGCGGTACATGATCGCGTCAAGGTGCTGGCCGATGTTTGCGACATGCGCGGACGGCTGGACCGGGAGCGTCCGGGCAAAAGTGTCTGGGACCTGAAAGAGGCCAAGGGTGGTCTCTTTGACGTGGAATTCGTTGCGCAAGGATTGCAGCTGGTATCCGCACCCCAGATACAGGAAATGCTGCGAACGAATACGCTGGAGGCGCTTCGCAGCCTGCATGCGGCCGGCAAACTTGCCGACGAAGATGCCCGCATCCTTGTTGAGGCCCTGGGGCTTTACCAGCAGGTCATCCAGATCCTGAGGCTGACAGTTGGTGAGGCCTTTGTACCGGAGGAGTCTTCGCCTTCACTCAGGCAACTCGTTGCCTCGATCGCCAGGGTTGAAACATTCGAGGCCGTTGAGTTTGAACTCGCTGCCCATGAAGTAAAGGTGCGTGATGCCTTCACCCGCCTGATGGGCTGTCCGACGGGGTCATGAGAGTGCGGCGAGTACCTTGGCTGCAAACTCCGACAGTGTGTCATCCCTTGCACCCATGATGATCACGCGGTCGCCAGGCTTTGCTTCACGGCGAATGACCGCAATGCAGTCGGCGCGATGTTCTTCATAGATCGCATTGCGATTGAGTGCGGATACGCCACGGATGATGTCCATGCTGGAGACGTCGCGTGTCGTGGTGCCACCGTAATAGGCCGGCTCCGGCATGATCAGAATGTCCGACGGATTGAGGTGCTTTGCAAAGGCATCGATCAGGTCCGCGCCCATCAGCCTGAGGGGGCCGTAGCCGTGCGGCTGGAACAGGACGATAAGCCGTCCGGGGAAGTTGTGAAGCGTCGCCAGCGTTGCTGCGATCTTGTCCGGATTATGGGCGAAATCGTCGATGACGGTCATGCCGTTGACGGTGCCAACGATATCGAAGCGTCTCCTGATCCCCGAAAATGAAGACAGCGCTTGACAGGCCGAGTCGACCGGTGTCCCGGACGCGACCGCCGCTGTTATGGCTGCGGCAGCATTGGCAATGTTGTGCTGGCCCGGGAGTTGCAGCATGCAGGTGTGCTTCTTTCCGCTGCGTCTGTCCGTGAACTGGAATCTTGAGGACAGGGGGGACAGTTCGATGTCATGTGCCAGGAAGTCGGCGTCCTTTGCGGTCAATCCGAATGTCAGGTTTTGGGCAGTCCGTCCGGCCAATGCACGGACATCCTCGTCATCGGCGTTGAGCACTGCGGTGCGGGCGCTTGCCACAAAGTCGCCGAAGAGGCTTTTCAGTTCGGACAGCGGCTTGTGATCGAGCGAGATGTTCGTCACGACGCCCACGGTTGGGCGATAGAGAATGATCGAGCCATCGCTCTCATCGACTTCACTCACGAAGAGTTGGCCGGCGCCGGTTGTCGCGCTGGCAAACGGATTGCTCTCGTTTACGAAGTTCTTCATCACGGCGCCGTTCATGATCGTGGGCGCGCGGCCGGTGTGGTGAAGGATCCAGCCTGTCATCCCTGTCGTCGTGGATTTGCCGCTTGTGCCGCCGATGGCAATCGAAACGGGAGTGCTGTTGAAGAGTTCGGCCAGCAGGTTGGCGCGACGGGCTTCGAGGAGGCCGAGGGCGCGTGCGGCCTGAACATCCGGTATCGTGTCTTCCACGGCAGCAGAGGTTACCAACACCTGTGACTTGCGGGTGATGCCTGAACCATCCTGCGGGTGCAGGCTGATGCCCCTCTTGCGCAGGTCATCAAATTTTGCGGAAAGCCGCCCCTGATCGAGCGCACGGTCCGAACCGGACACGTCATATCCGAGGCCGCGCATGATCAGGGCGAGCGGCAACATTCCGCTACCGCCAATTCCGCAGAAGAAATATTGTAAAGATCGATTCAAGAGCATGACCGTTCATCGCACAGGGCGAGGCGTGTCTGCAAATGGACTTCGGGGACGGAAATGGGCGTGCAGATCGGGATAGTTGCACCGGCAAGCCGGATGGACGATGCGGGGGCGGAAAGGGTGCTTTCGCTGGTGGCCCGAGAGTATGCCGGATTGGCGGAAGTTGCATTCCATCCGCAGTGCTTCATGCGGAGCGGACATTTCGCCGGGACCGATGTCCAGCGGGCTGAAGCGCTTGCGGAAGTTGCCAATGATCCTGCCATTGACGTCGTCTGGTTCGCGCGTGGCGGTTACGGTTCCGTCCGCATCGTGGATGATGTCCTGCCACGGCTTTCAGCATCTGCCCGGCAGAAGCTCTATCTGGGCTACAGCGATCTTGGCAGCCTGCTGGGCTCCTTCTACCGGCATGGCGTGGGTCGGCCCGTGCACGCCCCCATGGCCGCTGACATCCTGCGTGCGGACGGCGAGACAGCCGTACGCCGAACGCTGGACTTTCTGACCGGACGCTTGGAGGGGACGCTGGAGGGCGGCCTTGTGGCGGGAGAGAAGACCGTCGCGTTCAACCTCACGATTCTGTCGCGGCTTATCGGGACGGAACATTTTCCTGAGCTGGGCGGACACGTCGTGCTGCTCGAGGAAGTATCCGAGTACATGTACAATATCGACCGGACGATGGCGCACCTCATGTCCCAGGCGGCCATGCGTCGTGTTGCGGGGATCCGGCTCGGCCGCTGCAGCCTCGTCCCACCCAATGAGCCCGAGTTCGGCCAGACCGAGGTGCAGGTGGTGGAACACTGGTGCAGGCGCGCAGGAATCCCCTACCTCGGCAGGGCCGACATTGGTCACGACGCCGGGAACAAGATCGTGCCGTTCGGCGCGGCCTTCACCAGCTGAGTGCGGCTCAGCTTTTCAGGACGATCAGCGAAGCCGGATTCCAGGACACGTAGACGGGCTTGGAGATGTCGATGGGTTCTGCGTGGTCTGCGTTCTGTGCGGCAACA
>JBILMZ010000082.1:0-13324 GCA_044375275.1 Micropepsaceae bacterium
CTATATACGTCCACTCTTCTGCCGGGGCGTGGGACCATTCCGCTGGGCGGCCTTGTCTGGCGATCCGGAAGACATCGCAAAGACCGACGCCAAGGTGCGCGAGTTGATGCCGCACGACCGCCATCTGATGAATTGGCTCGACATGGCCGGCAAGCGCATCCGTTTCCAGGGATTGCCCGCACGCATCTGCTGGGTAGGCCTCGGTGACCGCCATCGCCTGGGCCTCGCCTTCAACGAGATGGTGGCCTCCGGCGAACTGAAAGCCCCCATCGTGATCGGCCGCGATCACCTGGACTCAGGCTCCGTCGCCAGCCCCAATCGCGAAACCGAAGCGATGAAGGACGGCTCCGACGCCGTCTCCGACTGGCCGCTGCTCAACGCACTCCTCAACTGCGCCAGCGGCGCGACCTGGGTCTCGCTCCATCACGGCGGCGGCGTCGGCATGGGCTACTCGCAGCACTCAGGCATGGTCATCGTCTGCGACGGCACGAAGGAAGCAGCCCGCCGCATCGAACGCGTCCTCTGGAACGACCCCGCCACCGGCGTCATGCGCCACGCCGACGCCGGCTACGAAGAAGCCATCACCTGCGCCCGCGAACAGCGCCTCGACCTGCCAATGGTGCGCTCATGAAAAGGATTTCCTGGGACCGCGGGCTTCCAGCCCGCTTTTGCAATCGTCGTGAAGAGCGGGCTGGAAGCCCGCGCTCCCAGGTGTTGTCATGACCACCCTCACTCCCGGCAAGGCCGACCTCCGCACGCTGCGCCGCATCGCGCGCGAGAAGCTGAACTTCACGCTCGATCCCGCCTGTCGCGCCGGCGTTGACGCTTCGCGCAAGGTTGTCGAGTCCATCCTGACAAAGGACGAGCCCGTCTACGGCATCAACACCGGCTTCGGAGTGTTGGCGAGCAAGCGCATCCCGAAGGAGAAGCTCGACGAACTCCAGCGCAACCTGATCCTCAGTCACGCGACAGGCACGGGCGAGATGCTGGGCGACAAGACCGTGCGCCTGATCCTCACGCTGAAGATCCTGGGCCTCGCCCGCGGCTACTCCGGCATTCGCTGGGAAGTCATCGACCGCCTGAAAAAGTTCCTCGATTACGACCTGCTGCCCCAGATACCGGCGAAAGGATCAGTTGGCGCGTCCGGCGACCTCGCACCGCTCGCCCATCTCGCGTGCGCGCTCATCGGCGTGGGGCAGGTGAAGTATCGCGGCTACGTGATGAAGGCCGCCGATGCGCTCCAGCGCGCAGGCCTCGAGCCGATCAAGCTCGAAGCAAAGGAGGGCCTCGCCCTCATCAACGGCACCCAGGTCTCCACCGCGCTCGCGCTTCAGGGCCTCTTCGCCGCCGAGAACATCTTCGCGGCAGGCCTCGTTTCCGGCGCGCTGACAACCGACGCCATCCTCGGCAGCGACACGCCCTTCGACGCGCGCATCCACGAAGTACGCGGACACAAGGGCCAGATCGACACGGCCGCAGCCCTCAGGTCACTGATGGACGGCAGCCAGATCCGTCTCAGCCACGAGGACTGCGATCGCGTGCAGGATCCATACTCCATACGTTGCCAGCCGCAGGTCATGGGCGCCTGTCTCGAAGCACTCCGCCACGCCGCATCCATCCTGCAGATCGAAGCCAACGCGGTAAGCGACAACCCGCTCGTCTTCGCCGAACGCGGAGAAATCCTGTCGGGCGGCAACTTCCACGCCGAACCCGTGGCGCTGGCAGCAGATCACCTCGCACTCGCCATGGCCGAGATCGGCGCACTCGCCGAGCGACGCATCGCGCTCCTGATCGACAGGACGCTCTCGAACCTGCCGGCCTTCCTCGTGAAGGACAGCGGTCTGAACTCGGGCTTCATGATCGCCCACGTGACGGCCGCAGCCCTCGCCTCCGAGAACAAGTCGCTCGCCCATCCCGCCAGCGTGGACTCGCTGCCGACATCGGCGAACCAGGAAGACCACGTCTCGATGGCAACCTTCGCGGCCCGGCGTCTCTCCGACATGCACGCAAACACGTCGGCCATCATCGCCATCGAACTTCTCGCCGCAGCGCAGGGTATCGAATTTCGGCGCCCCCTCAAATCCTCGCCCCTGCTGGAGGCCGAGCTGGCCGCCATTCGCACCGACGTCCCGCCTTACGACCAGGACCGCTTCTTCGCGCCTGACATTGCTGCCGCCCGCGCCCTCGTCGACAGCGGGCGCTATCGTGCGGCCGTCGACGGCCACATCCATCTTCCCTCAGGCACATGACCCCACCACCACTCTTTCACCTGACACGCGGCCGCGCGCCGATCATCGTATCGTTCCCGCACTCTGGCACGTATCTGCCACCCGAGATCGCCGCGCGCATGACGGATGTCGCGCGCACGGTGCCCGACACGGACTGGCACGTGCCGCGCCTCTACAGCTTTCTCGAAGCCATGGGGGCAAGTCGCATCGAGGCGACACATTCGCGCTACGTGACGGACCTGAACCGTCCGCCCGACGACCAGGAACTCTATGCCGGCCAGAAGAAGACAGGCCTCGTGCCCGTCGACACGTTCCGCGGCGAGCCGCTTTATCTGGAAGGGCAGGCACCCGACGCCGACGAGATCATCGCGCGCCGCAAGTACTGGCAGCCTTATCACGACGCCCTCGCCACAGAGATCTCGCGCCTGAAGGCGGTCCACGGCTCGATCATCCTGTGGGATGCGCACTCCATCGAAAGCGAATTGCCGTCGCTCTTCGAAGGTCGCTTGCCGGACCTCAACCTCGGCACCTTCGGCGGCAAGTCCTGTGACAAGGACCTGGCCGAAGCCACCTTCGAGGCCGCAAAGGCAAGCGGCTTCAGCGCCGTGCTGAACGGCCGCTTCAAGGGCGGCTACATCACCCGCCACTACGGCGCGCCAAAGAAAGGCGTCCACGCCATCCAGCTCGAGATGGCGCAGGCCATCTACATGGACCAGGGCCCACCCTTCACCTACCGAAGCGACCTCGCCCCCAAGGTGACAGCCACGATCCGCAGCATGATCAAGGCCGCCCTCGAAGCCAATTGATGTTCCCGGGACCGCGGGCTGCCAGCCCGCTCATTCGTTTTCCGCGAACGCATGTCCCTCGACGTCACGGCTATGCAAGTGCGCTAACGAATCTCCACAATCGGATGCCCACGCGACAGTTCCGCTTCTGCATCTGACCAGACTCCAGCAAGACGAGCAAACAGCGCGTCGTTGGTGGAGTTGCCAATGCGGATCCACAAGACCTGAGGTCCATCCTCGCATCTGCTGCGTCTTTGATGGAAGTCTTCATCCTTGGTCGCGATGATGGCGCGATG
The DNA here is from genome assembly GCA_044375275.1 of Micropepsaceae bacterium. GTDB lineage: Bacteria > Pseudomonadota > Alphaproteobacteria > Micropepsales > Micropepsaceae > SZUA-430. The sequence goes on from JBILMZ010000082.1 coordinate 3,310, forward strand.
GGCGACCGCCCAATCCCAGATGGGATCATCCTCCGCATCTCTCAACCCGGCATCCCGTACAGCGGTCGCGTCATGTCCGCGTTCAGACTGCCACGCACACAAAGCGGGCGGCAAATTGGCATCGACGAGAAATTTCACGCAGCTGTCGTCAACACCGGATGATCGATCTGGGAGGCGGCGTACATGAGTGATGCACGAATGTCTTCAGCCTCGAGATCCGGGTAGTCTGCAAGGATCTGTTCCGGCGTCGCGCCACCCGCCAGCATTTCAAGCACATCACGCACGCGGATGCGCATGCCCCGGATACAGGGGCGACCGCCACATTGGCGCGGATTGAAGGTGATGCGTTCGCTCAATGACATGAAACAATCCTACCAGAACCACGCATTCCATTCAAACGCCGTGCGCGTATTCGTTAACAGCCGTTCGCCGTCATTTTGGCAGTTTGCGGCCGGTCCGGGTTGGCATATGAAGGCCTGTAACCGACCTGATCCCACGGAAGACGGCCATCACCGACACCACCCGCAAGCTCGCCACCATCGTGGCCCTCGACGTCGCTTGCGCCGATCTGTCGATCTAACCGTTGCCTTTGCACCAAAACCAACTACACGCGGAGCTAACGATGACAACAGAAGAAGTCGGCGTCGTCAGCAGTATCGTCGGATCTGTCGCCGTCGTGTTGTCGCTGTGTTTCCTCGCGTATCAGGTCAACCGCGCGAGACGGGAATTGGCGCGGGAGAATGCGCGCGCGATGATACGCCACAACGACGACATCCTGCTGAGTCTGTCTGACGATCCAAACCTGTTGGATGTGCATATCAGGGGGCTGAAGAGCTTCGAGAATTTGACTGAGGCCGAACGCTTGAAATGGGGAATTTGGCTCTTCACCTGGATCACTCAATCCGAGCAGGGTTTCATAGATCGGAAGCAACGAGACTTCTCGGGTCTCAACCTCGACCAATATCTGGAAGGACTTGCACTGACACTTCGCAGCGCCGGGGGCAAAGCCATGTGGCCCCGCCTGAAGCAATGGTTTGACCCAAGCTTTTGCGAAGCACTCGAACGTCAGGTGGCCACATCAAGCACGACGCTCATTGACCAAATGGCGGACCTTGCGTGGCAACCGCCGCCTCCAGCGAAACCTCGCTGAGGCGACGGCCCAGGGCTGGCATGGTGGACGCCACTCAAACGCAAAAACGCGTACCCCGCCCGGAAGCGCGCATTTTGCGCTCAAGCGGCGGTCGTGGTAACGTCAATCCAATTCATGGAGGCTCGAGAAATGAGCAACGGTAGCGGTATTGCCTTGGGTGCAGCACTCGGTGTTGCCTGGGGTGCCCTGTTTGGTGACCTTGCGATGTCGCTGGCGCTCGGCACGGCGTTCGGCGCGCTTCTTGAAGTCGCGACCCACAGCACCAAGGGCGCAAAGAATTAGGCCGCCTGGCAAGAAGCCCGAGCCATGAGCGCAATGGAACGAACCACTCCCTTCGCAATCCGGGCCCTCGATCGCATTCGCGTTGCGGCAGCAGATTTCGCCGCCGCTGCGGCCTCCATGCAAAAACTCCTGGGCCACGCGGCTGAAGTGGGCGAGGAGGACGCAACGGTTCGCCTCTCCAACATGTCCCTCGAAATCGTGCCATCAGACCAGGGCACCGAAGGTCTCTGCGGCCTGGCCTTCACCATCGACAACGCACAAGCCATGCACCGCACCTGCGAGCGCCGGGCGCTGCACCCGTCTGCCCCCGTAGCCTTTGCGGAGTCGGATACTCAGGGAGGCCTGTTCGAAGGGCGCCACTTCGCCCTGTCCGTCGAGGCGACGCACGGCGTGCCCATCTCCCTGGTCGAATACACGGCAAAGCCAGCGCACACCCGCCAGTCCGCAGCCCAAGGCGCCATCACCGGCCTCGACCACATCGTCGTGCGCACGACGCACCCGAACCGGGCCGCTGCGCTCTACGGCGCAAGGCTCGGCCTCGACATGCGCCTTGATCGCACGGAGCCGAAATGGGGCACGCGCCTGATGTTCTTCCGCTGCGGGGACCTTGTCGTGGAAGTGGTGCACAATCTGAACGAGCCTGCATCCGACACGCCGGACCGGCTCTGGGGCCTCTCCTGGCGCACGCCCGACATCGAAGCCGCGCACGCGCGACTTTCATCATCAGGCTTTACCGTCAGCGAGATCCGCACCGGCCGCAAGCCCGGCACCCGTGTCTTCACCGTGAAGGACGGAACGCTCGGCGTGCCGACGCTGGTGTTGCAGCAAAAGCTCTAGTAACGATCAAAAAGAGGAGGATTGCTGAAGTGATTGAACTCGTCGCCGCCTCGCTTTTTGCGATGCTGTTTGCTTCTCTTGTCGCTTATCGGACCTTTCCAAAAGATGCGCAGGTGCCAATGCAATGGGGGTTTCGTGGGGAGCCCACTTGGACTTTGCCCAAGACAATTGCGGTGCTTTTTACGCCTCTCGTGGCCATTGTTGCGTCGGGAGTTGCTGTCGCAACCGCGGGCAGTGCGGAAAAAGCCGGTTCTGTCCTTCCACTGTTTGCTGGCAGCTTCCTGTTTGCGCATGTATTGCACCTTGTGCTTGCCAAGTTGCACTTCAACGCAAAGAAATCCTGATTAGCCGCTCGCTAGATGGCAACTAGCAACTATCCCGCAAACATTCGTTTGACCGCCCCGACATAGGTGTCCCGCGCCGTCTCGTCAGCCACATGCCGCCCGCCTTCAACCACCCAGCGACCGCCCACCAGCACGTCGCGCACGGCGCTGCGCCCGGCGGCAAACACGTAGCTGTCCAGCAACTGCGCACCTGAGCGCGCCGCAAGGCTTACGTGCGTCGTGTCGACCACGACAAGATCAGCCCGCATCCCCACCTCAATCGCGCCCGCCTTCAGCCCGAGCACCGCAGCCCCATGGCGCGCCGTCTCGCGCCACAGCCGTTCAGCCGTATGCGGGACTGCGGCGCTGGCCGCCACATTGCGCCGCCGGTGCAGGAGGCGTTGCGAATACTCAAGCGCCTTGAGTTCCTCCGCCGGATCAACCCCGATATGGCTGTCGCCGCCAATCGCGATCCGCCCGCCCGCCTCGAGAAAGCCGGGCAGGGGAAATATGCCGTCCCCGAGATTGGCCTCGGTCGTGGGGCAGAGGCCCGCAACGGCGCCGCTCTGCGCCAGCGCCCGCGTTTCAGATTCATTCATGTGGGTCGCATGCACGAAGCACCAGCGCCGGTCGATGGCAAACGTGTCGAGCAGGAACTCCACCGGGCGCTTGCCGAAGGCGGCAATCGATTCATCGATCTCGCCCGGCTGCTCGGCCGCATGGATGTGGATCGGCGAGGCGGCATCGACGCCCGCAATCGCCTCCTTCATCAGCGCAGGCGGCACCGCGCGCAGTGAGTGCAACGCCAGCCCCAGCTGCGTGACGCCCGCCTTGCCACACAGGCTCTCGCGCAGCGCCAGCAAGTCATCGACCGTCCTCCCGAAACGCTTCTGCCGTGCGCTGAGCGCACGCCCGTCCGTTCCACCCGTCACGTAAAGCGTGGGCATCATCGTGAGCGCAATACCGCTCTCGGCCGCCGCCACCGCAATCGCTTCAGCCATCGCAGCAGCAGGCGCATAAGCCGCGCCGCCAGGCTGGTTGTGCAGATAGTGGAACTCGCCGACCGAGGTATAGCCGGCCTTCAGCATCTCGATGAACAGGAAGCGCGCGACCGCAAGCTGCGTCTCCGGCGTGAGTCGCTCCGCAAACCGGTACATCGCCTCACGCCAGCTCCAGAAATTGTCCGAGCCACCCGCGTCCCACTCCGCGAGCCCTGCCATGGCGCGCTGGAACGCATGGCTGTGCACGTTCGCCATGCCGGGAAGCACAAGGCCGTTGAGGCAGGTGTCTCCAGCCTGCAATGGTGCTTCCTCAACCGCCGCGATCACGCCATCGACAACGGTGATTCGAACACCGGAACGCGCGCCACCCTCTAAAAGCGCATGCGCTGCAAAATACGTGTCCATCTACTGTCCCCGAAGCATCATCCGTCAGCGAACCATACCCGAAGGCCAGATGCACCACCACTTCCCCTGGGAGTGCAGGCATCCTGCCTGCACTTCAGGCAGGCGGTCTGGAAGCCCGCGATCCCGGGAGGGAGCTCCATTGACAAATGTACCAAGGAGTGGTACATTAACTCAAATGCTTTGGGATTTGCATGATCGTTGATTTTCGCGATTCCTGGCTACGCAGCTTCTTCATCGATGATGCAAGGTCGCGCCATATTCCATCTGACCTGGAGGCGAGGCTCTTCCGGAAGTTGCAGATGATCGATGATGCGGTGACGGACGAGGACTTGCGCGTTCTGCCAAGCAATCATTTCGAGAAGCTGCGCGGGGCCTTGGCAGGGTTTCACTCGATCCGCGTAAACAGGCAGTGGCGTCTGGTTTTTCGCTGGGATGGAGGCAAAGGTGAGGCTTCGGGTGTGTATCTGGATGATCACAGTTATCGGTGAGGTGAAACATGTTGATGACAAAGCGCAAGCCGGCGAGCGTCGGTGAAATTCTTGTCGAGGAATTTATGGAGCCGATGGGGTTGACCCAGGCGGCCCTGGCGGAAGCCATGGGCGTGCAGCGCAAGCACGTCAATGAGCTATGCAATGACCGGCGCAACGTCACAGCGGCCTCTGCACTCATTCTTGCCCGCGTGTTTGGCAACAGCCCGGAGTTTTGGCTCAATACTCAAAGGCGTACCGATCTCTGGAAAGTCATGAACTCCGCGCGCGCCCGCCAGCGCATCAATCGTGCCAGGCCGCTTGTAGCGGCGTCGTGACAGCGTTCACGTCACCCCGGGACCGATCGTGTTGTCCCCACCACCGCGCCATGACACAATGCACGCATGAAATGGGATCGTCTCTTCATCAATGCGCGCCTCGCCACGATGCGCGAAAACATGGGCGCCTACGGGGCGATTGAAGATGCGGCGCTGGGCATCAGCAAGGGGCGTATCGCATTCGTCGGCCCCATGCGCGACCTGCCGGGGAAACCGAAGGACCTGTCCAATTGGGTCGACAATGCCGAAAACCGCTGGATCACGCCGGGGCTGATCGACTGCCACACGCATCTGGTCTTTGCGGGCAACCGGGCGAAAGAGTTCGAGATGCGCCTGCAGGGAAAATCCTACGAGGACATCGCGCGGGCCGGTGGCGGCATCATGTCGACAGTCCGCGCCACGCGTGCGGCAGCGGATGACGAGCTCGCCCGGAGCGCCATCGACCGCCTGCGAATGCTGGCCGCCGAAGGCGTGACCACGGTTGAAATCAAGTCCGGCTATGGCCTGGATGCAGACACTGAAATCCGCCTGCTCCGCGCTGCGCATCGTGCCGGTCGTGAAGCGCAAGTCAGCACTGTGGCTACCTTTCTGGGCCTGCATGCGCTCCCCCCGGACGTGGACCGCAAGACGTTCGTGACCGAAATGACAGGGCCGACACTCACGCGCATCGCGGAAGAACGCCTGGCGACGGCGGTCGACGCATTCTGTGAGAACATCGCCTTCACACCGGATGAAACGGCGACCCTCTTCGAAGCCGCCATGCGTGCAGGCCTGCGCGTGAAGCTGCATGCAGACCAGTTGTCGGACACGGGCGGGGCGGGCCTCGCCGCGCGCTTCAACGCGCTTTCCGCGGATCATCTGGAATATGCGAACGAAGAAGGCATTGCCGCGATGGCACGCGCCGGAACGGTCGCCGTAATGCTGCCCGCGGCGTTCTTCTTCCTGCGCGAAACGAAGCTGCCGCCGATGGATCTCCTGCGCAAGCACAAGGTACCGCTCGCCGTGGCCACCGACTGCAATCCGGGGACAGCACCCGTTGCATCGCTGCTCAGCGCGATGACGATGGCGGCGACCCTGTTCCGCATGACACCGGAAGAAGTGCTGGCCGGCGTCACCCGCAATGCCGCAAAGGCGCTCGGCCTCGAAGCCAGCCTCGGCACGCTGGAAGAGGGCAAGCAGGCTGACTTCGCGATCTGGCCTGTGGCGCATCCGTCCGAACTGTCCTATTGGATCGGGGGGCTGAAGCCCCTGCAGGTAACGTCAGCGGTACAATTTGGCGCATGATTGTTCGTATAATGTTCTTGATCGCCCCGGTCAGGAATGCTAGGCAACAAGAGCGCGGACCAGGCGGATCGCTTGCCGCGGAGCGAGGCGGCTTTCCGGATCCCGGGCCAAGATGAACAACTGAAAAAACAACGACGAATCTGTCATCTTCGGTATACAAGAATGGCTGAAAACAGGCGGTTTGATGGTTAACGGTTCGGCGGTAGTGTCATCTTCGGTTTTCGCCTCTTACCCCTCCCTCCGGGGAGAGGTCGTGATCGTGACGGGCGGCGCCTCCGGCATCGGCGCCTCGATCGTGGAGCACTTCGCGGCCCAGGGCGCGCGTGTTGGCTTCCTGGACGTGGACGCTGCGGCGGGCGCGGCGCTGGCCGCACGCACGGGCGCTTCCTTCACGGCCTGCGACCTGCGTGATGTCGCGGCTCTCAGGACGGCCATGGCAGCCTTCGAGACCAGCCTCGGCGCACCGTTGGCCCTCGTGAACAACGCCGCCCGCGACGACCGCCACGCCATCGCCGACGTGACCCCGGAATTCTGGGACGAGCGGATGCAGGTCAACCTGCGCCATCAGTTCTTCGCCGCGCAGGCCGTGCTGCCCGCCATGCGCACGCGCAAGCGGGGCTCCATCATCAACATGGGCTCGACCAGCTGGATGATCTCCCACGGCAACATGCCCGCCTATGTCACCGCAAAGGCCGCGATCCATGGCCTCACGCGCGGCCTCGCCCGCGACGCAGGCCCCGATGGCATCCGCGTGAACTGCGTGGTCCCCGGCTGGATCATGACCGAGCGGCAGGTCTCGATGTGGCTGACGCCGGAAGGCGAGGCCGAGATCACCCGCAGCCAGTGCCTGCCCGACAAGCTCTATCCGGCCGACGTCTCCCGCATGGTGCTCTGGCTCGCCGCCGACGACAGCCGCATGGTCACCGCGCAGGACTTCGTGGTCGACGGTGGCTGGACCTGATCAGGCCGGCTTCGCCACGCGCTTGAAGTCCGCCTCGAAGTAGCGCCCGGCGATCCAGTAATGTACCGCCGCCCAGATGTTGAAGCACGTCAGGATCAGAAGCGCATACTTGAGCGAATCCTTGCCATAGGTTGGCGCGAGCGCGTCGCTGATCAGCCCCGCAAGCAGGGGCCCAAGCCCCATGCCGATCAGGTTGATCACGAACAGCAGCAGGGCCGAAGCCACCGTGCGCATGCGAACCTCGACCAGGCCCTGCGTCATCGCATAGGTGGGCGGCAGGTAGACCGAACCCAGTGCCGCCGGCACGCCGATCAGGGCAAACACCATCCACGAGGACTCGGTCAGGTAGATGGCAAAGCCGAAGGGCAGGCCAACCACGGTGGCAATCGTCACGATCCGCGGCATCCACTTCATGTCGCGCTTGGAGAACTGGTCCGCGATGTAGCCGCCCAGGAACGTGCCGAGGCCACCTGCCACGCCGAACACCAGCGCCAGGAACAGGCTGAGGTCGGTCATCGACAGGCCATGCGAGCGCATGACGAAGGTCGGCCACCACTGGACGCCGGCGTAGCCGACAAGCGTCGTCAGCGTTGCGCCGATGAAAACGTGCACGAGCGACTTCTGGCCCAGCATGTGCCGCACCGTCGTCATCAGCGCTGGCGCCTCACCGGCATGGGTGATGCCATCGCTGGCGCCGCGCTTGGGCTCGCGGATCGTGAACATGACGAGCAGCGCCAGGATGATCCCGGGCAGGCCCAGCACGAAGAAGGCCATGCGCCAGCCATACTCGGCCGCAACGAGGGCGCCGCCATAGAGCCCGACGAACAGGCCGAACGGGACGCCAAGGGCAAAGATGCCGAGCGCCGTCGCCCGGGTTTTCGGTCCGAAGAGGTCCGAGATGATGGCATGCGAGGGCGGGCTGCCGCCGGCTTCGCCGACACCGACGCCCACGCGGGCGAGCGCGAACTGCCAGTAATTGCCGGCCAGGCCGCAGACGGCGGTCATCGCCGACCAGATGGCGACCGAGACCGCAATGATGGTCTTGCGGTTGCCGCGATCCGCCCAGATCGCGATGGGCACGCCCAGCGTGGCATAGAAGACGGCGAATGCAGTGCCGGCAAGGAACCCGAGCGCCGCGTCCGAGACCTGGAACTCGGCCTTGATGTAGGGCATCAGCACCGACAGGATCATGCGGTCGGCATAGTTGCTGATATAGACGACCAGCAGCAGCAGCAGGATGTAGATCTTGTAGCTTGTGGAATAGTCCTGCGCCCCGACGGGCGCCGCCGCGAGGCTGCCGTTCGCACTCATTCCGTTTCCTCAACCTGTTATATATGTCTTTGATTGCAGCTTGCAGAATTCCGGCGGTGTCGCAAGCATTTTCGGCCCCGGCTTCCTCAGGTGACGTCAATCCACATGACAGGCATGCGATATGGAACGACCCGATGATCTCCAGGCTCTCACGGAGGAATCCTTCCCGAAGCTCTACAGCGAGCGCATAGAGCCGATCCTTCGGGTCCGCGAGGTCGAACGGCTTGCTGCCGTTCGCACGTTCTGGGAGCGAGCCTCGATCGGGGCGCTGGGCACCTCTGCCGCCACGGCGCTGGCCTACTACATCTTCCACGATGCCGAAGCGGTGTTCTATGCCTTCGGCATGGGCTTTTTCCTGTCGGCGTGGTGGGCCTGGGCACCGATCCAGGTCGTGGCCAACGCAACCAAGTCACAGTCGCTGAGGGCCATCGCCGACGCGATCTCCTGCAGATACGACATGACCGGATTCGTGCCCGACGGCATCGAGCACTTCACGAGCCTCTCGCTGCTGCCGGGCTTTGATCGTTCGGACTATCAGGACCGCTTCAGGGGCAAGCATCACGGCTGCGACTTCGCCTTCTTCGACGGCCATCTCGAGCGCAAGGTGCGCACCAACAAGAGCACGAGCTGGCGCACCGTCTTCCGCGGCCAGCTGATCTGCATCGACTTCCCGAAGAAGTTCCTGGGCACGACGGTCGTGCGAAGGGACAAGGGCCTCTTCAACTTCATGGACCGCTGGAGCACGAGCCTGCAGCGCGTTGGCCTGGTTGACAGCCGCCTCGAAAGTGCCTTCGAGGTCTACGCCGACGACCAGGTCGAGGCGCGCTACCTGATCCACCCGGTCTTCATGGAGCGCATGCTCGACCTGGAGACGCAGTTCAAGGGCAAGAACCTGCGCTGCGCGTTCTTCCAGGGCCAGCTGCTCGTCGCAATCGAGGGCGGCGACAAGTTCGAGATGGGCTCCATGTTCCGCACGCTGCTCGATGAGAAGCGCGTGCGTCAGGTCGTGCAGGACATCGCGGAGATCATGCGCGTGATCGACGCCGTCCTGACCGCCGAGCGCGGCGTGCTCCCGGAATGAAAAAGGGCCCGGAGATGATCCGGGCCCTTCGCATTCAGGTCGTGGCGTTGCGCCGGTCAGAATACCTTCTGGCCATTCGCCGAGATCGAGCCGTCCTTGCCGAACACGATGTCGATGATGTAGGCGCGGTCGCTCGCCGATGACGTCGGATCGGGCTTGCCCATCGCGCGGATGCCCGACGTGATGCCCATGATCTGCTGGGCCATCTCGTCGTTCTTGCCGCGCTTCTGCATCGCCGCGGCCAGCGCATCAATGCCGGTGAAGCGCAGTGTGACCTTGCCTTCCGGCATCAGGCTCTGCGCCGGCAGGTACGACATGGCACCCTTGCCGGTCAGCTTCGCGGTCGGCGTGACCATCGAGATCTGGTTCAGCGCAATCGCGAGCTTCGCGGCCGACATGACCTGCATCGCCTTTGCCGATACTTCCTCGCTGACGCCTTCCAGCGCAGACACGCCGGCCGATGTCGGATCCGATGCGCCCGTCGCCGTGTCCCCGGCCATCTTGGCGGCTTCCGCCTGCAGGGCGGGAAGGGCGTCGACATAGATGTCCCACAACTGCTTGCCGGGAACGCCCGT
>JBILMZ010000274.1:0-3801 GCA_044375275.1 Micropepsaceae bacterium
GGATCATTCGTGCCATTGCCGAGTTCGGGCCATCCGCCAACATCCACCTGCTTGTGGTCGGAGACGGCCCTGCACGCGCCTCCCTGGAGGAATTGGCCCGCGAACTGTCGGTATCAGACCGCCTGACCTTCACCGGTGTTGTACAGCGCGCCGACATGGCCACCCACATCGCCGCCTTCGACATCGCCCTTCAGCCCGATGCCACGGCCTACGCTTCGCCGCTGAAGCTCGTTGAATACATGGCCATGGGAAAGGCAATCATCGCCCCCGACCAGCCCAATATCCGGGAGTTGCTGGACCATGAGCGCACAGGCCTTCTCTTCGCCAGCAGCGACCCGGAGGGCATGCGCAAGGCGCTGCTCAGGCTCATTGAAGAGAAGGATCTCCGTGAGACGCTCGGCCACGCAGCAGCCGCTGAAGTCAGGCAGCGCCCGCTGACCTGGGCATCGAATGCGACGCGGGTCGTCAGGATCTTGAAGGGTCTGGCAAAGACTGGCGCCTAGCGTGCCCGCCTGAATTGATCAATGGCGCAACTTCAACGCCTGCGATCGCTCGTTCCGGCTCGCCAGGTTTACGATCTGAACCAAGCAGGTTTCAGCGGCCGTCTTGCTTGCGCACAGCGCAGGCGCTTCACATGTGTGAAAACTTTCATCGCCCGGCTTTCAAATCGTCGAGGCGATCCCTACTGTTTCCCTCCACGCTTGTGAACGCTCGCCTCTGGTGTGTGTCGGAACTCTTTAACGTTCAAATTGAAGGGCTTCAGTCAGCTGTCTCCATGAATGAACAGCCGTCACCGCACGGCAATCATCGGGGGTCCGAACGGCAACGTTTCGAGCCTCGGCTATCAGGCGACATCGACATCCGAATGCGGCGATCGCATCCAGTTTGCCGGCACCGAGCGTCAGTTGACGACAGTCACGGTCAGGATGAGCGACTGGACCAACTTCTCCGACTATCAGAGCATGAGCCCCACGGGCTGGACCCACCCACCGACCATGACGCTCTGCAATGTCGGCGCCGACGGCACGGTAGGCTCAGCCATCCACAGCACCAGGGTGGTCGCCAACATTCCCGGGCACACCTTCGCTACCGGCCCCAACGGCACGGCGTTCAATGTCACCTTCAGCTTTGCCGGCGTCATCGTGCCTGACGAAATCATCTTCGGTCTGGCCTACAACACCCAGACTTATGGTGCCGCGCCGATCGGGGCTGGTGGTCCATACAATTCGCTGAACTTCGGTCTCGCCACTGTGCTGCCGTCGATTGGCACGCACTACAATTCCGACAGCGTCTACTGGAACACGGCATTTGCGGGCTTCCTGACACCAGGCGGGCCGGGAGTGGTCTATGTCTTCAGCGAAGACACACAGTTGGTCGCCCTACCGCCCTGCCGTCCGCTTTGAAGCCGAGCCTGTTCCTGAACCTTCCACGATCGCGATGATTGTGATGGCGATGCTGTCACTGTTTGGCATGGCCAGGGTCCACAGCCGGTCAACGCCCTGAGTGAAACGCTTGCAAGCCAGCAAGACGTCGGCCGCCCGGATCGGGCGGCCGTTTCCTTTTGTCAGGATCTCGCGACCGCGTTTTCGCCAGGACTACTCCCGGGACTACTCGACGTCGCCCGGGACTACTCAACGTCAATTGTAGCCCGTCGGTTTTGCGGCTCCTTCGTCCCGTCTGCCGTTTCAACCAGCAGCGCGCTCTCGCCACGGCCGTCGGCGAGGATTGACGCCTCGGCAACGCCCTTGGACATCAGGTTCGCCTTCGCCGCATTGGCCCGGCACAGGGACAGTTTGAGGTTCGCGCTCGGTGTTCCCACGGTATCCGTATGTCCCACAATCTTGACCCGAACCGAGCCGGTCGACTGGGCAACCGCTGCAGCCTCACTGAGCACGCCATCAGCTTCCGCGGTGACGTTGCACTTGTTGAAGCCAAAGAAAATGATGAACTGCCTCACCAGCGGCGGCGGCACCTTCGGCGTCTCGACGGGCACTTGCACCTCCGGCGGCGCCGCGAAGCCATACCTCAAGCCAACGGATACGGTGTGCTTGGTCATGGCAAGCGTGTCATCCTCGGGAACGCATGTCACGGGCGGTGCCACGACGCGCGCGATGGCGAAGCCCGCGCCACAGATTTCGCCCAGCAAGTTCACTTCCTCTGCACGCAGATACCGATAGTTGACCATCAGGTCCCAGTGCGCCCCAAGCCGGTAGGAAAGCCCCGCCAGCGCCTGGCTCGCGAGCTCCGTGTGGTCGACACTGATGGCAGAAAGCAGCCCCGCACCATCCGTATCCGGGATGTCGAGGCTGACATTGTCGGCACCGATGCCAAGACCCAGGCTGAGCGCCCAGCGATCCGCCAACTCCAGGTCGTAGATCACGTTCATGAAGCCCGTGAATTCCCGCAGACGGCCACCATCCACTGGAATGGCGCCAGCAAATGCATTGCCGCCGATCGACGTTTCAATCGTATTAATGCCATTGTGCCTGTAGCCAAACTCGACTTCGATCCGCCAGTTGCCATCAAAGGCATAACCTGCCGTTCCAATGACGCCGTAGGCGTCGGAACCAAGACCTGAATCAAAGGCGATGTTGTCGTAGCCGAGTGAAGGCAGCTCGCTGTCCTCCACCATTACCCAGCCGCTTTCGAGCCCAAGATACCATCCGTTACGCTCCGTATCGGAATGGGCGGGTGCGACTGCACCGCCAGCAGCAAGCAGGACACTCGAAATCAATAGAGCCTTAAGACGCATTTTACCCCCCAAACCAAAACCTGCCAGTCGCCCGCTCACGGTTCAAATTGCCAAGAATGCCAGCGACTTGGGTTCCAGACCTGACAATTCGGTACAGCAAGACGTTCCTGCCAGAAAGGTCAGACAGGCCTCACCCCGCCAACTTCCTCGCTTCTTGGTCAACGGTGACAGCTTTGCAACACGAAGCGCACAGAATCTGCCAGCCAAGGTTGAGTATTGGTTGGCCATCAACCTAAACGCGGCGCCACAAAGGTCAGGCCTCTCTTGGTGCAACACAAAAAAATGCCCCACAGGCGTCGCCTGCGGGGCATGGAGAAGAACTCAGGCGTGGGGAAACGCCGCTCCTATTTCAGGGACGCCAGGAACTTCTCGGCGTCCTTTCGCTCTGCAAACGGTTGCGGATTCTTGAGGGCCGTATCCAGCAGCGCCTTCGCGTCCGCACGCTTGCCGGCGGCATTCAGCACGAATGCATAATGGTAGGCGATCTCTGGGTTGCGCGGCGACAGTTCATAGGCCGTCTTGATGAGTGAAGCGCCGCGATCGGCTTTTTGGTTGCGCACGAGCAGCCAGCCAAGCGTGTCGTTGATTTCGGCAACCTTGGGCGCCAGGGAATAGGCCTGCTCCGCAAGCTTTATCGCCTCGACGGCGTTGCCGGTCTTGTCGTTGAGCCATGCAAGGTTGTTGAGCAGCGCCACGTCATTCGGCCTGTCTTTCAGGAGCACAAGACCTTCCTTGATGGCACCAGGGTACTGACCCGACGTGATGGAGTTGACCATCAGCATGAACCGCGCGTCACCATCCTTCGGGTTCTTCTTGAGCCAGTCCGAGATAACCGCACGCGAGGGTGCATACTTGCCCTGCGCTTCCAGCGTCTGCGTATACGCGGACAGCAGCGCCATCGTTGGCGACTTTTTCCAGCTTTCCTTGTAGATCACCTCCGCCTCGGAAAACTTGCCGCCAGCACGCAGCGTGTCTGCAATGAGCAGGTTGCCCGCTGCCTTGTCAGACATCGCTGCCTGTGCCGCCTGCGCCTTCTTCAGCGCAGCATC
>JBILMZ010000275.1:0-3779 GCA_044375275.1 Micropepsaceae bacterium
ACCGTCTGCGGAGCCATGTTCCATTCATTGCGGTTGGCCCGGCCGGCCAGGCGCCGCAGGTCCCGCGCGCGATTGAAGGCAAGTTCGCGCTTGCGGTTCCCGAAGGCATCTCCCGCAACGATCTCGAGGTCCGTGTAGTCACGCCACTTGTCGGGATAACCGATCTTGACGTTGATCTTCTCGAGCTTTGTCAGCGCCTGGAGCTTCGTTTCCTCGCTCATCCACGGCAGCTTGCGGATCCGCTCCTTGTAGGCAACACGGAGGTTCTCGACCAGCTTGCCCATTTCCTGCTTGGCGCGGGGCGTGAAGTACTTGCGCACGTAGAGTTGGCCAACAGCCTCGCCCATCGGGGCATTGAACGGCGTACCGCTCATGACACTGACGGCACGCTTCCAGCGGTCGCGCTGCTGCAGCTGTCCGGTGACGGTCTTGTCATTGAACTCGAACGAAGCGTCATCGAAGCTGCTGGGCAGCACGTCCGCGAACGTGTTGAGATAGTGGAAGGTCATGTAATCCCGCCACTGCTCGACGGGTGTCTCGCGGAAGAGCTTCGCAAGCCCTTCCACCGCATCAAGCTGCGCGACGATGAAGAAGTCCTGCTGCGGCGCGCCAAACGAGTCGAGGGCTGCCTGCCAGGGGAACGCCGATGCGAAGGCCTGGAGTTCGGCCCGCGTCTTCGGATTGTAGGTCAGGTCCCTGTTGCGCGACTTGTCGCGCGGCCAGTGCAGGGTGGCAATCTTCGTTTCAAGCGACAGGTTCGCAGCCGCCCGGTCCGCCGCACCCTGCACGCCAGCCAGCGTCAGCAGCGTCTCCACATAGGACTTGTACTTGGACCGGATGCCCAGGGACTTCTCGTCCTGCTTCAGGTAGTAGTCGCGGTCCGGCATGCCGAGGCCCGACTGTCCGATGCTGATGATGTAAACGTCCGGTCGCTTGGCATCCAGGCTGACACCCATGCCCACCGGCAGGGACGTACGGAAGTCCTTCGACGCCCAGAGCCTGACAATGTCTTCATGCGTCTGCAGGGCTGCGATGCGCGCGAGATCGGCCTTCGCCGGTTCCAGCCCCTTCGCATTGATGCCCACCACATCATTGTAGGACTGGAAATAGTCCACCGTCTTGCGCGCAACGGATCCCTTGGCAGGCTTGCCCTTGGCAGCCGTCTCGATCACGTCGCGAACGTCTTCCTCCGACTTCGCAGCCAGCATGTTGAACGATCCCCAGCGCGAGCGGTCATCAGGGATCTTCGTGTTCTTCATCCATGTCCCGCCCACGTGGCGGAAAAAATCGTCGCCGGGAGCAACGGCCTTGTCCATGCCGTCGAGGTCAAAGCCCCAGGTGCCAATCACGGGCTTGCCGACGGCCGCCGCTGCATCTGAACGGAACGCAGGCGCTCCGGCGAACGCAATGGCAAAGGCACCGGCGCTGGCGCCCTGGAGCAAGGCGCGGCGGTTGAATGATTTCAGCATGGATTCCCCTCGTTTCTGGGCAGCAGGTTTGCAGCCATTCTTGCAGCACGCAAGCCACAGCGCCGTCAAGCAAGCTCAATTTCCGGTGAGGCTCGCCACGTCTGGATTCAACGACTGGCAGGTGGGTTTACCCCAGGTTCCGCCTGTAGAGTGCATGAAGCCGCTCCCAATGCCGCTCGGCCGCTGCCTTGTTGTAGACAGGCCGCTGCGGGAAGGCGAAACCATGGTCCGTCCCCGGAAACACTTCCACTTCCGCTTTCACGGGCTGGCTGGCAAGCGACTCCTTCAGCACGTCGATCTGGTCTGACGGCATCCAGCGATCCGTTTCCGCACATGCGAAGTAGAGTTCGGCCTTGCTGTTGGCACACACGACATGGGGACTATCAGGCTCGTCCATCACGAGCCGCACGCCATAGATCGACGCCGCCGCCCTGACCTGCGCGGGAAAGCGCACGGCCGCATTGATCGCATAGCGCCCGCTCATGCAGTAGCCAACGGCACCCGTCGAGGCTGGCCTTGCCATCGGATCAGCTTCGGCAAACGAGAGGAGCGCCGCCGCATCGTCCATGACGAGCGGAATGGTCAGCGAGTCCATCAACTCGAACATGCGCTTGCGCGCCGGCGCTTCCGGATCGGCCGGCAAGGGCCCGAGCTCGTTCACACCAGCGCGGTAGTACATGTTGGGCAGCAAGACGTAGTAGCCCGTGGACGCGAAGCGGCGCGCCATGTCGCGCAACTCCTCGCGGATGCCGGGCGCATCCATGAAGAACAGGATGACGGGAAAGGGACCTCCCCGGTCCGGGTGCACGACAAACGTGCTCATGGCACCGCCCGCAGTCCGTATCTCGACTTGCCGCTCGATCATGCACGTTCTCCTGAATTCTGGTTCCTGCCCGCTCAGTTCGCCAGCACGAGCGACAGCATCGCGCCGGTGATCATGAACTGCGCCACGATATAGGTCAGCCAGATGGCCTCGTTCACGCCCGCAAACGGGCGCATGAATTTCCGCACTGCAATCAGCGAATCCGACAGGGCAAAGGTGACGGCCCCAAGGCCGAGCGCAACCGACGCCTGCGGCATGGACAGCGCGCAGAACACCATCACCATGATCACGGCAAAATAGGCGAGCACCGGCACCCGCATCGAGCCAAGTCTCGGCCAGAGCCGGAAGACGAGCGTCGTCGCGGCACCACCGCAGGCGGCCATGGCGACCAGCGCCTCCATGGACGGCGCCCCGAGATATGGAATGAACCCGATCACATAGACAACATGCGCGAGAAGAAAACTGCCGAGCCCCAGCACGAAAAACTTTCCCTGCTCCTCAAGGGCGAGGAAGAAGTCGCCCAGCGCCGACAGGACAAGCGCTGCCGCGAGCAGGAACAGCGCCAGTTGTCTCTCAGGATGTCCGGGAAGATAAAGCAGCGGCAGGATCGCCAGGACAGCAAAGGCGACCGTCTTGGCCCCCGTGCGGACGGGTGACGTGCCCAGTTGCAGGAAACCGAAATACGCCACCGAAGCAGCCAGCGAGACGGCCGCGACCGCGATACGAAGCGGATCCAGTCCGTCTCCGATTGAAAACAGGGCGTCAGGGATCAATTCAGGCACTCTTTCGGGGCTGAAGGGACAACTGCGACAAACGGCGCGTACAAGTCCTAGCACCGAGGCCCTACCCATGCCAGCCCATCACGCCAAGCGGTAACCTGCGCAATGCCTGCACTGCTCGTCCAGCTGCAACAGATCTCTCTGACCTTCGGCGGCACGCCATTGCTGCAGGGCGCGGATCTTGTGCTCGCGGAAGGCGACAGGCTGTGCCTCGTGGGACGCAACGGATCCGGCAAGTCGACATTGCTGAAGATCGCCGCCGGTCTCATCGAGTCGGATTCCGGCATACGCTCCATCGCGCCACGCGCCACGGTTCGCTATCTGCCGCAGGAACCAGACCTCACCGGCTATCCGACGACGCTCGCCTTCGTTGAAGCCGGTCTCTCGCCCGGCGACGATCCGTTCCGCGCCCAGTATCTGCTGCAGAGCCTCGGCCTGACCGGCGAGGAAAAAACCGACGCACTCTCGGGCGGCGAGGCCCGCCGCGCGGCGCTGGCCCGCGTCATCGCCCCCGCGCCGGACATTCTGCTGCTCGACGAACCCACGAACCATCTCGACCTGCCGGCCATTGAGTGGCTTGAGAGCGAGTTGTCAGGCCTGCCCAGCGCCATCGTGCTGATCAGCCACGACCGGCGCTTCCTCCAGGCCATGACGCGCACGACCGTGTGGCTCGACCGCGGCAAGACACGCCGCCTCGAGGAGGGCTTT
>JBILMZ010000083.1:0-13197 GCA_044375275.1 Micropepsaceae bacterium
GGGCGGCGGCTGCTTCGAACTCGGCCTGGTCTCCGGCGAGGGCTGTTTCGGAACGGAAGCCCTTGTCCCGGAGCTGGCGGGAGGCGTCATATTCAAGCTGGCGCTGCTTCATGACGGCGCGCGCCTGCTTCAGCATGGCCGAACGTTCGTCAACGGCGAGTTCGCAAATCGTGTCTCCGGCGCGGACCGGGGTCCCCCGGTCGGCGCGAATGGCTGCTACCTTGCCTGCTGTTTCGGCGCGCACGATGACCTTGCGCAGCGCTTCCGTCTGTCCGCGCACGACGTGATCCTGCTTGCGGGTTTCGGCCGTGATCAACCGGACCTGGACGGCCGGAGCCTCCGACGCGGTGCCGGGCTTCTTTTCGTTCTCCGCGGCTGTTGCGGCTTCTGCCTTTGCGGCTGGCGACTGTTTATCGGGCGCGCTGCCGAAGGCTCCTGAAGCGATGTAGACCACGAGCACCAGAAAGATCACGCCAGCAATGACGTAGGATCGACGGATCGGGTTGGATTTCGTCTGGTCTGCTGACGGTGTCATGTGACTCTCTTGAACGGTCTGAGGTGTTGGTACGCTGAATTGGGGTGAAGGGATTATCGCATGGCGAGGTTGCGGAATTATCGACCGCGCCTTCTTCTATGGGGGCAAAACGTTCGTTTTTTGCCCCGATACATCACTTTGGAATACTGAGGCCGTACCTGTCGGGCAACTTACAAGGCCGTGATCTCACGGATTTCGCACATTCCGTAGCTGGACCTGGCAGGGTTTTGTTAAGCATGATTCTCCCTTTTCCCGTGGGGCGGGAGTGGTTGGTCGGAGACGCAATCCAGGCGGGAAGCGTGTTCGTTAGCCCCGGCTTACCGAACGGTACCCGGTTGTCGTAGGAAAACAATCCTATTTCAGGATGGTTCCGCTGCACGTTTAGCGCGCAGCGACGTTGGCATATTTCAACCGGCTCGTGAAAATGAGGCGAGGCGGTTGGCAACGCTGTGTCTTGGTGACAATACTCCATGAAAATAATCCGCCAACGCGCGGTTCCCTCTGGTGATGTTGGGGTTTCTTGCATGAGAATTTTCGTGATCGCGGCAATGGCCGCGGCATTGTCATGTTGCGTGAGTTCGGGCGTGTTCGCCGAACCCGTTGGCAACGCATCCGCCGTCAGGCCAGCCGCTTCGCAAATCCCGCCGCAAGGAACGCGCACCGACCTGCGGCTCAGCGATCCAGTCATTCGCAATGCCGAACTTGCCACGGCCGAACGCGGTGCCATTGAAGTCACGTTCCTGGATGGATCGCGGCTGACGATGGGGCAGAATTCAAGGCTGCGCGTAGACGAGTATGTGTATGGCGGCCCCGGCGGCGCCGGCAAGCAAACCATCCGCTACACGAAGGGTCTGTTCAGGTTTGTCTCGGGTTCCATTCCCAAGAAAGATGTTCGCATCGAGACGCCGACAGTTTCAATTGGCATCCGTGGAACGATTTTCCGGACTGCCATCGGCGATGATGGAGCCGGTGCGGTTTCTGTCGAGTACGGGCCCAATGGCGAGGTCTATGAGGTCGTGCTCACCTCGAAGGAGACGGGCAAGTCGGTAACGCTTCGTTCGGGACAGAAGGTTGGCTTCGACAACGGAGGCGTGTTCGAAGGCATCCTGGATGGCCAGGTAGAGGGGTGTGACTGAGATGATCCCTTTACCCTCCTCATTAAAGACGACCCTTGCTTCCCGCGTTTCGGTCATCGCATTGCTGGCGACAGCGGGAGCGGTCGGCAATGTTGGCCACGTCAAGGCCAGCTGTGACGCGCTTTATGTTTCGTCAGGCACGATCACTGGCTCGCACGAATGTGCCATTGCGCGCTTTGTCATTGGCGATGTGATCAATGAAGGATTCATCGGTCCAACCGAGGAAGGCGAGGCCGGCTTCTTCGTCGGAAAGGGCGGCATCAACGGGCAGTTGGTCAACCAGGGCGAAATCCTGGGTGGCGGATACTATGGTGGTGAAGGTGGCGAGGGTGGCGAGGGCCATGAAGGCTACGGGTATGGTGGTGAAGGCGGTGAAGGCGGTGAAGGTGATGAAGGCCGGGGCTGGCAGGGCGCCCTGACGATCACAACGAATGTGTCGGGTGGCGTGCGCAACGAAGGAACCATTGCGTCGGAGTCTGGCAGCGCGATCCAGCTCGGCTCGCTCGGCGGCTGCTACTACAATGTGCTGCCGGCAGGTATGACGGGGGACATCGTCAACGCAGGAACCATCGAGTCGGATTATGCCGATGCCTTCTCGGCGCTTTATGGCTGGATGGATGGCACCCTCATCAATGAAGCCGGCGGGATCATTCGTGGCGAACGTGGCGTCTACATCTCATCCGGCTTTGGCAACTGGTCGGGCGGCCTCACCAATCACGGGACGATTGAGGGTCAGGCCTCTGCGGTACAGATCGGTGACGACCACTCCGCGTGCGTCGAGTGTTCGGTCCTCGTGCTCAACGAGGGGCCGGGCCCCTACTTCGTGGGCAAGGGGGGCGATGTCACTTTCTCGGGTGGCATCTACAACGGTTCCGATGGCAAGTATGTCAGCCGTACCAACGCTGCCCTCAACATTCACGGCCAGTCTTTCTCGGGCGGCATCACCAATCATGGCGTGATCACGCAGATCCTTCCGGAAGATGGATATGGCGAGAATGACGGGTTTGGCGTCGGCATCCTCGTAGGCTCGGACTACTTCTCGGGTGGCATTTCGAACACGGGACGCATCGATGGCCTTGCCGGGAATGCGATCTGGATCCGCGACGATGTCTACACATTTGAGGGCGGGATCACCAACGAAGGTACGATCCAGTCTGTCGCCACTGCCTTGCGGGTCGATGCGGGCAGCTTCTACGGGGACATCATAAACGAAGGCTCGATTCGTGGTGGCAACGAGCATGCGGGGATCTCGGTCAGCGGCAACTCGTTCACCGGGGACATCTCGAACACGGGGACGATCGAAGGCGGTTACGCGGGCGTCCTCATCGATGTCGGATCCTTTTACGGGGACATCACGAATGACGGTGTGATCTCCGGCGGTGTGACCTCGAATGGCATCATCCCGGTCGAGGATCCGGGCTTCTCGATCATAAGCGCGAGCCATGTCGGCAACTTCATCAACAATGGTACCCTCAACGCGATTTCCGACGCCCTGGTGCTGGATATCGGAAACCTGAGCGGGTCGATCACCAATAACGGTCTCATCGAAGCAGAATTGGTGGGTAACCGCGCGGTCTATCTGCTGATCGATAATGGTGCGTCCTTCACGAATGCGAACGATGCCGTGATCAGGGGTGATGTACTGTTTGGTGGCAAGAATGCGTCCTATGCGTTCCTTGCCGGCAATGGCGGCGTTGAAGGCAACCTTCTCGGCGTTCCAGAGGGCTTTATTGGTAACAACGACGACACGATCTCCGTGTCGGGCGAGCACTACTTTGTTTCTCACGGTGGCGCAGGCACCGCCTATGCCGAGAACTTTGCCAGCTTTGACGTGAATGACGGTGGCGTTGCGGTCATGGGGGCGACGGCAATCGGTAGTTCCGGCGGGGACGGCTACGATCTGTTCGCTGTGGATGCGCTCAACCTCAACACGGGTGGCCATCTCTATATTGACAACCAAAGCACGCTGAATGTCGGCAACTTCACACAGGCGGATGACTCCATCCTTTCATTCTACCTGGTTGAACCACCCACGACGGACGGCGAGGCAGGCGTGGACTTCGGCCAGATCATCGCGTCGGGTGACGTGACCCTGGCAGGCACATTGCAGGCGGTCGTCAATCCGCTGTCTTTCAGCGGTACGAACCTCAATGAGTATGTCTATGAAGACGTCATCGTTGGCAGTTCGCTCATAGGCGACTTTGATGCGACCCAGGTGGCCGGCGGTTCAGCCTTCTACACGCTGTCCCGCATCATTGATGGCAGCACCGTCGACCTGCGCATGACGCGCAATCCGTTCTCGTCTGCGTCCTGTTCGGACAACGGCAACCGGTTGTCGCAGTTGCTCGAGCAGCAGTTCCGGGGTGGAGACCTGTCACCGGAAGAGCAGGCGCTCTTCACCTTCCTGCTGCAACTGCCGCCGGGCGAGGTGTGCGGTGCGTTTGACAGCATTGGTAGCTCACGCCAGGCCGATCTTGGTGCCCTGGTTGTCGAGACCGCCGGTCCCTGGAAGAGCCTCGTCAATGACCGTGTGAATGGCCTTGGGGCTGTTGGCTGCAATCTGGCTTCGTCCAGCGGCAGCTGCTTCAACCGCTTCGCTGCGAACGAGACCGGGGCGACCCAGGTCATGACGGATGCAACGCCGGGACAGGATCCCTTTGACTGGCTGCAGACCGGTACCCGCCGCGTTGGTGATACCGCTTCCTGGGGACGCCTTGTCGGTGTCTGGGGCGGAACCGATTCCAAGGCTGGCGTTGGAGGCATGGATTTCGCGCTGACCGGTGCCATCATCGGTGTCGACCACGTCTTCACGGAAACCATCCTGGGCGGCGTGGCGATGCAGTACACGACGGACGACCTGAGCTTCAGCGGCAGCAGCGATGATGCCGACATCGACAGCCTTGAGGTGGGTGCCTATGCCTCGTTTGGTGACACGCGCCTCTACCTGAACATCAATACCAGCTTTATCTGGCATGACTTCAATGTGCAGCGCCGGATCAGCGATGGTGGAGCCTTTGCCGACTACAGTGGCACCACGCTGTCGGCCTACATGGAGCTCGGCAGGATCTTTGAGACCGAGGACATGCGGATCCAGCCCGTTCTGGCGCTGAGCTTCGCGGACCTCGACACGGATGCCTATAGAGAAACGGGTTTTGCACTGGCCAAGCTCAATGTCGATGGTGGCGCGTTCACGTCGCTCAAGAGCATGATCGGGTCCCGGTTCGCGTTTCCGATCGATCTGGACAGTGGTCGCAAGGTGATCCCGGAAGCGCGGGTTGTCTGGACGCACGAGTTCGCCGACAACCAGTCGTCGTTCCTGGCGGCCTTGCAGACGGATCCTGGCAACAAGTTCCTGGTTGAAGGCCGCGAGTATGCGCGGGACAGTCTGGTGCTGGGGGCGGGTGTTACCGCGCCGATCTCCGGCGAGGCGTCACTGACTTTGGACTATGATGCTTCCATCAATCCGGACATCACAACGCATACGCTGTCGGCGGGTGTTCGCGTGAAGTGGTAATCAGTTTGTCGCGTCAGGGCAGAGGGTCATCCCCTGCAAATGAAAACACCCCGGCATGATTGCCGGGGTGCTGTCGTTTTGAGCATTCTGCGTCAGAACGCGTACCGGCCGACGAGTTGGAACATTGGGCCAGACTGTTCGGATTCGAGTTCGAATTCGTCGAAGGCATTCACGAGCTGGTCTGCCTGCGTGTCATACTTGAAGAAGGTCTCGTCCTTCTTCGCGTTGAGCAGGTTGGATCCAGCCAGTCGAAGTACGAAGCGTTCGCCGAAGCGCTGTTCAATGAACATTTCAAGGTCAGCGCCGTACGTGGTTTCGACGGTTTCGCCAAGAATGCGATTGAACTGGTCGCCCTGCAGACGATACGAACTGCCGAATGACGTTCCCCACTCAACGATGTCGTGGATGAAGCCGATGTTGAACACAAACTCGGCCTGGTCGTTGAATCGACGCTTTTCACCCGTGACGAGGTCGGTGATTTCGCTGTCCAGCCAGGAGTAGTTCATGAACACGCCTGTGTTCTCCAGGCCGATGAATGTGAGCGGTGTGGACAGGTCGAATTCCACGCCCATGACGCTGCCGTTACCGATGTTCGCAGGCGTGAGCACGAAGCCCGAGCCTTCCGATGACACCACACCCGTGCTTTGCAGTTCGATGCGGTTGGTGACTTCGCGGTAGAAGAAGTTTACGCCGGCGACGCCACGACGGCCAATGCGATGCTCGTAACCGAGATCAAAGCCCCAGGCGCTCTCCGGCTGCAGGTCCGGATTGCCCACCAGGTCGTTGTCCTCCGTTGGCTCTTCTTCCAGAAGTGCAGGTGACAACTGGTCAAAGGAAGGCCGGCGCACGGTGCGCGCCACCGATGCGCGGATGCGATCGTCAGATGTCACGTTGTAGAGAAGATGAGCAGACGGCAGGGCAATCGCGAAGTCGCTGCTCGATGTCGTGCTTCCGCCACCGTTCCGGTCCGTGATTTCCGACGTCGTGGTTTCATAGCGGAATCCAGCTTCAAACTCGACGGCACCGCGTTGGCCGCGAAGGACAAGGAACGGATCGAAGCGTGTTTCCTCGATGTCGTATGCCTGGTCGTCACCAATCAGCGGAGCCGGGAAGAGGGGTCCGCCTGCATTCTCTGTTACCCGAACGTCACTCGTACGGGACTTGCTGCGCCAGTCCGCGCCAAACTTCACATCGACTTTTTCCAGTTCATAGAGCTGGGAGAAGCTGGCGAAAGTTTCGCGGTCGAGCATGTCGGTGAACTCACGCGCGCCTTCAAGCGTGCCGACATCCGGAGCGCCACCTGCCCATTCTTCGGTGAATTCAGTGCTGGTTATGTCGTCTTCGAAGGAGGCGTAACCAACTTTGAAGTTGGCCTTGCCGCCAAACAGCGGTGCCGTAAACTTGGCGCGGATTTGCCAGTTTTCCTGGAAGATGTCTTCGAACTGGTCCGATGTTTCCTGCAGGTTGATGAGAGCCGTGCTGACGATGTCATCGTACTCGCGGGACTGCTCCGTTTCCGTGCGGTCCGTGCGGACCCAGGA
Source organism: Micropepsaceae bacterium (assembly GCA_044375275.1). Taxonomy (GTDB): domain Bacteria; phylum Pseudomonadota; class Alphaproteobacteria; order Micropepsales; family Micropepsaceae; genus SZUA-430. Next base: position 6,727 of record JBILMZ010000083.1, read on the forward strand.
TCCCGAGAGGTCAAGTTCGCCGAGACCAACTGGCACGATCATCGAGCCGTTCAGCGAGTAGTCTGTGCCATCACGGACGTCAGACTGGTCTTCGCGGTTGTCAAATGCGAGGAGGTCATCAAACCGGAGGCTGACCTTGCTCTTCGGGTTGTGGCGGCCCTGGATGTTGCCGCCCAGCAGGATGCGGCCGCCGCCCATGATTTCAGTGCCGTAAACGGCGCCGTAGGAGCCTTTCACTTCGCTGTCGTCAAAGTGCAGGGCACCCGCTTTCACGTAGCCACCGTCGAGGGACATCGCGTCGCGCAGGATGATGTTGATGGCACCGGAAAGGGCGTCGCCGCTGCGGTCGGCCGACGAGCTGCGGACGATTTCCACGCGCTCAATGAGTTCAGCAGGAATGCGATCCACGAAGAACGAGCGGTCAATGCCTGATCCCGGTACCTGCTCACCGTTGATCAGGATCTGCGTGTATCCCGGGTCAAGGCCGCGGAGGCGTGCGCCGTCATACTCAAGAGTGTCGGACTGGAAGGTCACGCTTGGTACGCGCTTCAGGGCGTCTCCGGCTGTGACCGGCTCGAATTTCTGGAAGTAGTCGAGACCGTAGTTCAGCGATGGTGCGGTGTCATTTGTCCTGTTGCGGTACGCGGTACCGTAGACAACGACTTTCTCGACGGGCACGGGCGACCTGGCGTCCGAGCCGCTGGCTTCAGCCGGTGGTGTCGCTTCCTGTGCGACTGCGGCGGCCGACAAGGCCAACACGAGGCCAATCCCGGCTGTGCCTTGCATCAGCTTCTGCTTGAAATTCCCATGCATAGTTGAATACCCCCAATTGATACTTGATCGGGGCGTATCGTTAGTTGTTCTGCGTATTGGTTTTATGAAGGATTGGATTCGACTGTTCGTGTTGGTCGTGAAAGGCGTGGACTGTCGTGTGGGTGCCACAGGTCTTTCTGCGGCTCCTTCGCGGAACGTGGGAGTGATGCATGATGGTCGTCGTGCTGATGTTGCTGACGTGGTGAGCGATACACGATTGTCATACTTCAGGTGTTAGGTGGTTCCGTCATCCGATGCCTCTGGACTTGCATGTCTGACTGTCAGGAACGCCAATGAACAAGCCAGTTTCTCTTCTTGCGGGAGTTGCCCTGCTTGCCTTCGCTTCGCCGGCACGGTCGGAGCCTGCGGTTTCGGCGATCGTTGAAACAGAGCCAGTGGGCATGGAGGGTGATGCGGCTGATGACTCGGTGATCATCACGGGTTCAGCGACCTATGATACGCGGATCATCGGGACCCAGAAGAAGGGCGGTCTCTATGTCTATGACCTGAAAGGGCGGGTCGTTCAGAAGGTCTTGGGTAGCCGTCCAAACAATGTGGACGCTCGTGCGGGATTTCCTTGGCCCGAAGGCAAGGGTCACATCGTTGTAACGAGTGACCGGACAGACAACACCGTGCGGCTGTTCAGGTTTGATGAGGCGACGAGGCGCCTTGATCCCGTTGCGCGCGCCTCGGTGCCCACCGGGTTTCAGGAAGTATATGGCGTCGCTGCCGGAAAGATCGGTTCCGAATTCGTGATTGTTGCGACCGACAAGGATGGTGACGTTGCCCAATGGAGCCTTGCCATCGAGGGGGATCGTGTTGCTGCCAGGGAGACCCGGCGTTTTGCGCTGGGATCAATCGCCGAAGGGTGCGTGATTGATGAGGAGCACGGGAATCTCTTTGTGTCGCAGGAAATGGAAGGGTTGTGGCGCTTTGCGCTGGATCCGTCGCAGGGTGACAAGGGAAGCTTTGTTGACCGTGTCGCGCCGAACGGGAACCTTGTGGCGGACGTCGAGGGGGTTACGTTGTGGATCGGTGCGCAGGGAGAGGGTTTCCTGATCGTCTCGTCACAGGGGAACTCCCGCTTCAACGTCCATGATCGCAAGGCGCCGTTTGCCTATCGCGGCTCGTTCCGTATCGAGGACAACAAGGCGGGAACGATCGACGGTGTTTCGGAAACCGACGGTGTGGAGGCTACAAGCGCTCCCCTCGGCCCGCGCTTTCCGCGCGGACTTCTTGTCGTGCAGGATGACGAGAACACGCTCCCCGCAACGACCCAGAACTTCAAGTATGTGTCCTGGGCCGACGTCGAGAAAGCGCTTCAGCTGGCGCGCTGAACCCTACATCCGCATCAGATGCCCGATGCGGATCGAGGCCTGCGTTGTATCTGAGCGGTAGTGGTTGCCGTTGAGCAGTTCACCGCTTTCTCCCAGCGAGACGAACAGTTCCGATCCCGGATCGAACTCCCAGCGATAGCGTGACGACAGGCCGAAGGTTTCGCTGATGTTGTCGTACTGGACCTGCGTGCGCAGCTGCATGTCCGGCGTGAAGTTGATCGACACGTTCATGGCATAGATCTGGATCTCGACGTCGCCGGTCGGCAGGGTGATGTTCTGGAACTGGTGCTGCATGCCGATGTCGAATGTCGAGTTGGGTCGCCAGTTCATGCCTGCGAAGGTTCGCAGGCGATCTCCGCTGAAGAAGCTGCAGCAGGCGACTTCAACCCTGAGCGAGATGGGGCGCGAGGCCGAAGACTCCAGACTGAGTGTTGCATTGGTCCACTCGTACTCGCCTGCTGGGACGATCACGCCCTTGGGAAGCTCGAAGGGCGACAGCACATTCTCGTAGCTGTTGAAGATGTTGATGAAGGCGGAGTCCACCGATTGTGTCAGGAAGCCGCCCCAGACGCCGTTTTCACGAGACTCGAGGTTGTTCCCGAGATCTGTTGTGACGTCGTACCAGGTTCCAACTTCCCACCAGCGCATGAACGTCTCGCCGTTCAGCACTTCGCGCCATTCCATTTCGCCATTGTAGTTGCGAATGGCTCCACGGTTCACGAAGCCAAGTGCCGGGAAAAAGTTCTCTCCTACTTCCTTGAAGGAGTGGCGCGTGGAGAACGGTTCGTTGGGGAAGCTGATGGTGGCTCCAAAGGTGTCATCGTCTCCGTAGACGTCGGAGAAGCTGCGCTCGTAGAAGAAGTCGGCCTTCAGCGTGTCGCCATCAAACCAGGTTGAGTTGCGGTACTGGAAGTCGGCGCCTGCTACCGTATTTTCGGTCGCTCCGGTCGGGTCGCCGTTCGTGAACACGATGCCGATCTTGGACTGGTCGAGTACCTGTTGCGTGATCCGGGCCGCGGCCAGTGTCTGGCCATCGGTGGTTTCGGTGCCATTGGTGTGCACGAGCAACCCGCCCAGTCCCAGCTTGCCGAGCTGGCCCGAGACCTTGCCACCAGCCACGATGTCGACGGGCTTTCCGTTCACGAGGCCGATGTTGCGGGAGAAGAACGGGATGCCGTTCACGTCGCCATTCAGGTTGTCACCGCCAAACTCGAATACGGCCGCGTCCTGGAGGAAGAAGTCCCGCGTCTCGGGGAAGAAAAGGCCAAAGCGTCCCGTGTTGACCTGGCGGTCGTCGAGCGGTGTGTCCGAAAAGTCGGTGTTGAACGTCAGGGTGCCGGTCAGGGATGGCGTGAGCTTGTAGAACAGGTTTCCGGATGGCTCGAAGGTCAGGTCGCCCTCACGGGGTTTTTCCCATTCATGCTTGAAGCGCACGGCTCCGAAGGTCTCGATGTCGAGGCCAAGGCCATGGTGCGTGTCTGATATGCCGAGCATCGACCCTGAACGGGAGATGTCGACGGAAGACATCTGGCGGCTGATCTGGGACCACCTGATACGCTCGTTCTTGCGGCGAACGAGGCGAAAGAAGTCAAAGCCCCAGTCGCTTCGCGCCGTATCATAGGAGATGCTGCGGAAGGGAATGGCGACCTCGGTCACCCATCCATCGGAAACGATGCGGCTGTGGGCATGCCAGATCGTGTCCCAGTTCACGAGGAACGTCGAGTTGTTCTGCACGAGTGCGTCCGTGCGGGCGCCCAGCGGGTTGATCTCGAAGGCATAGCCGTCGCGGCGTGACTGTTGCGGGTCGAGGTAGATGCGGATGAGGTCGTCCTTGCCGAGCTGTCCGTCGCGCGCCTTGATCGAGGCCTTGATGCCCGCGGGGTCGGAGTCGAAGGCCTTCACGGCGAAGTAGAGGTTGTTCTCGTCGTAGAGAATGCGGACCTCGGTTCGCTCGGTGGCCGGCGCGCCTTCATTCGGCTCGAGCTGGTAGAACTCGCTGATGACAGGCGCCTTCTGCCAGGCGGCATCGCTGAGATCGCCGTCGATCTTCGGCGCGGCGGCCGTGTCGATGCGAACCGGTCTCACGTCCGGCTGATAGGTCTGGAAGTTGCGTGCTGCCGGTGACGTTCCCGTCTCCGGTGTAGACGCCGCCGCCGCATGTGTCGTGATTGCCAGGGCGAGCCCAAAGGCCCAGCCGGCAAATTCCCCTGTCTTGCGCATAATCCCCCCGGTTGCGCTTCCCCCGGCGAGAGAAAAGCACACGGGGTGTGCACGTGCGCGTTAATTCAGCGAGACAGATTTCACGTTCGGGTGAGAGGCTTTTGATGCTCCGCGCATCCCGGGGTTGTGCGCGGGACTGGTGAGGCCAACTGGCGGTCAACAGGAAAACTTTCGTGACTTGGGTAAATTGCCGAGGAATTGGGCGGCGCCTGCACACAAGTTTCAAGAATTAAGGGTTGCTAGCCCCGGGGGTCAGGCTGGTATAGAATACGCCTTCTTGGGGAAGTGACTTCGCTTATCCGGCGTATTGGGTGGGGGCCCATTGATGGGATCATTCCTTCTTTTTCTTCTTGGTGTTGCAGCGCCGCTCGCCGTCGCCGTCGTGGTGATGTGGAGCGAGGAGCGCCGACGCTCCTTTTTGCAGATGCGGTTCGACCGCCTCACGCAGGACAATCGTGGCCTGAAGATGGCCATGGGAACAAAAACCCCGCAGGCCGAGATCCCGGCGCAGAGTGAAGCCGAGCGCAGGGAGATCCTCGAGCTCTCGACGAAGCTTTCGAATGGCGGGATCCTGCTGGAGTGGCTTCGCCTTGGCACGAAGGCGCCTGAAGAAGCTGCCGCGCGGCTTCTCGGCGTGAACGCGCAGGAAGCTGGGCAGATGCAGGCCATCGTGGCCGAGTGGAGCCCCGCTGGCGTCGTCGCCGTGCTCGATCGCCTCAAGGATCGCCTGACGTCCATCAGCGAGATGGAGATGGTCTGGTCGGATCCGCATGCGGCCGGTGAACGCAATGTCAGCGCGATGGCGGAGCGTGCGCTCTGGGTCTTCGAACCCGAGTATGTCGTCAACCAGGGTGACTATGAAGTGGATGGCCGGCTGGGTGCCGTTGCGCGTCCGTCGATGAGCGCCTCGCTGCAGAATGCCTCGCACAAGGAAGGCGATCCGACGCTGGTGATTGAACTCAAGGGCGCGCGCGTCACGGTTGGCGGCGAGCACCAGATGCAGGCCTGGAACAATGTGCGCGACCTCATGCGCGCCGGCACGATCCGCGAGCGTGATCCCGTGGATGTGTTCGTGATCGGTGGCTCGGTGGACGAGTATGAAGGCAATCCGCGCATGGAAGGCCGCTACCGCAACGTGCGCATCACGTCCTACGACTATGGCCAGCTCGTGGCACGCGCCAAGCGCCTGACCTTCGGCCTCTATGACGACCTCAAGGACGTCGCGCCCTTCCTGCGCGAACAGCGCGAGGGCATCGAGCACGACCAGCAGGTGGCGGCCAATGCGGCAGCGACCGAGGCGTCGTCGCACCATGCGGATGACGCAGCTGATGCCGTCGATGACGACAGTCACGTGCGCGAGGAAGACGCCTCCACCGATGTCGTGCGCGATGTCGAGTATGCCGATGATCCGCGCCCGGAAGTGGGCGGGGCCGACGTCCGGCACAAAGACGCGGCGCAGTGACGGGACAAAGTCACTTCGCCTTCCAGCCCTTTGACCATGCACACCTGCCGGAACTCATCGACCTTTGGATCGACGCCTGGTCCCGCACGATGCCGGCGATCGACTTCGAGGCGCGGCGCGCCTGGTTTGTCGATCACCTGTTCTCGCTGGTCGATGCGGGGGCGCAGGTCTGCCTGGCGTTTGATCCTGCGCATGGTTCCATGGCCGGGTTCGTGACGCTCGAGCCGCATACCGGCCACGTGGACCAGCTGGCTGTCGGGGTGCCCTATTGGGGGACACAATGCGGCGGCGCGCTCCTCGTCTGGGCGAAGACCGAAACGCAGCGCCAAGGGTGCGATCGGCTCTGGGTGGACGTGAACCAGGACAATCCGCGGGCCGTGCGCTTCTATGAGCGGGAAGGCTTCCGGCGGGTGCGTGAAGGCGTCAACCCGAACTCAGGCCTCAGGACCTGGCGCCATGAATGGCGGCGCACGCCACAGCCGGCCTGAGTGGCCAGGTCATTCCTCCCGGGCAGCCTTCAGCAGCGTATCGAAGTCCACCCGGGCGATGGGTTCCAGCTTCTTGGCCAGGTCCACCGCGGACTGTGACATCTCATTCAGGAAATCGAAGCTGAGGTTCCGGCGCTCCTTCTGGTCTTCC
>JBILMZ010000084.1:0-13173 GCA_044375275.1 Micropepsaceae bacterium
ACCCGGAAGGATTCGAACCTCCGACCCCCAGATTCGAAGTCTGGTGCTCTATCCAGCTGAGCTACGGATGCTTGGCGACCGGCGCATCACATACTACATAAGCCCGCGCCCCGGAAAGGAAGAAATCCGCCGCCCGCGCATTCATTCCGCAGCCCAAACGATGCTAGAATCAGCCGCATGCGACACGCCCTGAAACCCTTTCCCGGCACCCCGACCCACAGCGCAGCGCTTCTGACGGTCGACGTCACGCGCACACCCGCAGGGATCGACGTGCACTACGCCCTCTCCGGGCAGATCGACGCGCTGAAGATCCCGGCCAGCCTCCCGCCGGAGCGGCGCGACAATCTCTGGCATCACACCTGCTTCGAACTCTTCGTGAAGCCCGACGGCGGCACCTGGTACCGCGAGTTCAACCTCTCGCCCTCCACCTGCTGGGCCGTCTACGACTTCACGGACTTCCGCAAGGGCGTGACCAACCCGCCCATCGCCGTGCCGCCGCGCATCAAGGCCACGACCAGCGACAGCCTACTGGAACTGCACGCCTCCATCACTTGGCCCGACGCGCCGAAAGGCCCCTGGACCCTGGCCGTCTCGACCGTCGTGGAGGAACAGGCCGGCGCCAAGTATTACTGGGCCCTCGCCCACCCCGCCGGAAAGGCCGACTTCCACAACCCCGCCAGCTTTGTATTGCCCCTGCAGGAACCCTGAGACATGAAGTTTGGAATCGACCGGCTCGTCACGGACGCGGCCCTGCGTCGCCCGCTCGCCGGCAAGCGCGTGGCGCTCGTCGCCCATCCGGCCTCGGTCACGCAAGGCCTGGTGCACAGCCTCGACGCGCTGACACAATGCGGGGACATGAAGGTGACGGCCGCTTTCGGGCCCCAGCACGGCCTGCGCGGTGACAAGCAGGACAACATGATCGAGTCGCCGGACTTCAATGATCCGGCCTCCGGCATCCCCGTCTTCAGCCTCTACGGCCAGGTGCGCCGCCCGAACGGCCAGATGATGGGCACGTTCGACACGGTGCTGATCGACCTGCAGGACCTCGGCTGCCGCATCTACACCTTCATCACGACATTGCGCTACATGCTCGAGGAAGCGGCCGCGCACGGCAAGTCCGTGTGGGTGCTCGACCGCCCGAACCCCGTCGGACGTCCCGTTGAAGGCCTGCGCCTGCGCGAGGGCTGGGAAAGCTTCGTCGGCGCCGGACCGATCCCGATGCGCCACGGCCTGACACTCGGCGAGCTCGGCCACTACTTCATCCGGCAGCTCAAGCTCGACGTCGACTACAAGGTCATCACGATGGAAGGCTGGCAGCCCGATGCGGCACCCGGCCATGGCTGGCCCATCAACGAACGCGTCTGGATCAACCCGAGCCCGAACGCCCCGAACCTCTGGATGGCCCGCGCCTATGCGGGGACAGTGATGCTCGAAGGCACGACGCTCTCCGAAGGACGCGGCACTACGCGTCCGCTGGAACTCTTCGGCGCGCCCGACATCGATGCGAAGGCCGTGATCGCCGAGATGCGCCGCCTCGCCCCGCACTGGCTCGAAGGCTGCGTGCTGCGTGACTGCTGGTTCGAGCCGACCTTCCACAAGCACGTGGGCAAGCTCTGCAGCGGCGTGCAGATCCACACCGAGAACCACACCTATAACCACGCGGCCTTCCGGCCCTGGCGCCTGCAGGCCCTGGCCTTCAAGGCCATTCGCAACCTCGCACCCGGCTATGCACTCTGGCGCGATTTCCCCTACGAGTACGAACTGGGCAAGCTCGCCATCGATGTCATCAACGGCAGCCCGCTGCTGCGCGAATGGGTCGACAACCGCAACGCCACGCCGGCCGACCTCGACGCGATCACAACGCCCGACGAGACCTCATGGGAAACCGAGCGCCGCCCCTTCTTGCTCTACTGACCGGACGGCGCCCGAAGGCCGCAAAACCTGAACAAAAGCCCGGTTAACGGCGTGGAATGGCAGCCCGCCACTCGTGTCGCCTTGACGACGTGGGGTCGGTATCTTACCTCACATTCCATGACCATTCTCCCGATCCTCGTCGCGCCTGACGCGCGCCTCAAGCAGGTCTCCCAGCCCGTGGCACAGGTCACGGATGAGCTGCGCAAGCTCATGGATGACATGCTGGAAACCATGTACGACGCCCCCGGCATCGGCCTGGCCGCGATCCAGGTCGGCGTGCCCAAGCGCATCCTCGTCATCGACCTCGGCCGCCCGGTGGACGAGAACGGCGAGGACATCAAGAAGCCGACCGAAGAGCAGCTCATCGCAGCGCGTCGCCCGATGTACTTCGTGAACCCCGAGATCACCTGGGCCTCGGACGAGCTCGTCACCTGCGAGGAAGGCTGCCTGTCCGTGCCCGACCTCTATGAAGAGGTCGACCGTCCGTCGAGCGTGAAGGTGAAGTACCTCGACTATCACGGCAAGCCGCAGGAGATCGACTGCGAGGGCATGCTCGCCGTCTGCATCCAGCACGAGATGGATCACCTCGAAGGCATCCTGTTCATCGACCACCTCTCGCGCCTCAAGCGTGACATGATGCTGAAGAAGCTGGCCAAGTCCCGTCGCACCCACACGCGTGAGCCAGCCGAGTAACCCGCCAATCAGCCTGAACGAAAGCACACCAGCGTGCGTCTAGCCTTTCTGGGAACACCGCAGTTTGCCGTTCCTGTGCTGGAGGCGCTCATCGCTGCCGGACACGAGGTCGCCTGCGTCTATGCCCAGCCGCCACGAACCGCCGGCCGGGGCCACAAGCTCCAGAACACGCCCGTCCACGAAGCCGCGCTGAAGCACGGCCTCGACGTCCGCACCCCGCTCACGCTGAAGAAGCCGGAAGACCAGCAGGCCTTCGCCGCGCTGAACCTCGACGCCGCCATCGTCGTGGCCTATGGCCTTCTCCTCCCGCAGGCCATCCTCGACGGACCGCGCCTCGGCTGCTTCAACCTGCACGCCTCTCTCCTGCCCCGCTGGCGGGGCGCCGCCCCCATCCACCGCGCGATCATGGCCGGCGACACTGAGACCGGCGTCATGGTGATGAAGATGGACGCGGGCCTCGACACGGGTCCCGTGCTCTCCACCTGGAAGACGCCCATCGACGACACGACAACGACAGGCAGCCTTCAGGACATCCTCTCGTCGGCCGGCGCCACGCTGATGGTCGACACGCTGAAGAGGCTCGCCGAAGGCACCGCAACCGAAACAGCCCAGCCGGCTGACGGCGTGACCTACGCAAAGAAGATCCTCGCCGCCGAAGCCCGCATCGACTGGAGCAGGCCCGCCCACGAGATCCTGCGCTTCGTTCACGGACTGAACCCCGCGCCCGGCGCCTGGACCATGCACGGCGAGACCCGCATCAAGCTGCTGAAAGTGGCTCAGGCCCAGGGGCAAGGCGTCCCCGGAACGATCATCGCTTCGCCCCTGCGCATTGCCTGCGGCGAAGGCGCGCTCGACATCATCGAACTCCAGCGTGCCGGCCGGGGCGCACAGGCCACCGAAGAATTCCTGCGCGGCTATCCGCTTGCCGCCGGCACGCGGTTCGAGTGACCATGCAGCGCTGGAAGCTGACGATCGAATATGACGGCAAGCCCTTCGTGGGCTGGCAGCGTCAGGATAACGGCCCTTCCGTCCAGGGCGCCATCGAGAATGCGATTCTGCGCCTCACCGGAGAACAGGTGACCATCGGTGCAGCAGGCCGCACGGATGCAGGCGTCCACGCACTGGGCCAGGTCGCCCACGCCGATATCGAGAAGCCCTTTGACCGTTTCCGGATGCAGGAAGCCCTGAACGCGCACCTGCGCCCTCATCCGGTCTCGATCCTGTCGGCCGAGCCTGTCGACGCGGACTTCCATGCCCGCTTCAACGCCACCGCCCGCCACTACCTCTATCGCATCGTCAACCGCCGCAGCCCGCTGACACTCGACGCAAGCCACGCCTGGCAGGTCGCCGCCGACCTCGACGCCGACGCGATGCACATCGCCGCCCAGCACCTCGTGGGCCATCACGACTTCACGACCTTCCGCGCCGCCGAGTGCCAGGCGAAGTCACCGATGAAGACCCTCGACGTCCTGCGCGTCAACCGCGCCGGATCGGAGATCCAGGTCACGGCATCGGCTCGCTCGTTCCTTCACCACCAGGTCCGCTCGATGGTCGGATCGCTGAAGCTGGTAGGCACAGGCAAGTGGAACCCTGTCGACATGAAGAAGGCGCTGGAAGCCGCTGACCGCAAGGCTTGTGGACCGGTATCTCCGCCCGATGGCCTCTATCTGGTCAGGGTCGACTACGACGCAAGGTCGACAAGTTCGACCTGATCCGCCTCGATGGGTGCCCCAAAAAACTGCGAGCCGACACGGGCAAACCGGTCTGGCGCATCCGTGCTGAGAAACCTGTGAGGCACCTGCGTGCCGCTCCCGGGCCGCACCAGTGCCGCAATCTCCCGCGCGACCGTCTCGGCGCTGTCGACCAGCGCGATGCCAGGCCCGACCGCCTTGCGGATGGCCTCGACCAGCACCGGAAAATGCGTGCAGCCAAGCACAAGCGTATCGGGCTGCGCATCACCGCTGAAGATGTCCGCCAGATACTTCTGCGCCGCGAGTTCCGGCACAGCCCCCTGCGTCCAGCCCTCTTCGGCCAGCGCCACAAAGAGCGGACAGGCCCGCTGCACGATCTGCGCCTGCGCATTGAGCGCCCGGATCGCCCGGACATAGGCGCCGCCGCGCACCGTGCCTTCGGTCGCAATGACGGCGATGAAGCCGCTCCGGCTGGCCGCAACGGCAGCCCGCGCACCCGGCTCGACCACGCCAATGACAGGAACAGGCGCATAAGCCGCCGCAAGCACCGGCAGCGCCACCGCTGAAGCCGTATTGCAGGCAACGACCACCATCTTCGGCTCGAAGCGCATCAGCGCCCGCGTAGCCTGGACGGCATATTTCGTGATGGTCTCAGGGCTCTTCGTGCCATAAGGCAGCCGCGCCGTGTCACCAAGATAGACGAACGACTCATGCGGCAGCACGCGCGCAATCGCCGCCGCAACGGTCAGGCCGCCCACACCGGAATCGAAGATCGCGATGGGACCTTGGCCGTCACTCATGCCGGCACCCACAGCGAGGCGACCTGCTGCAGGCCATAGCCAAAGAAGATCGTGAACAGGAACTCGAGCACCGCAATCCCCATCGCAAGCCCCCACCCGACCTCAAGCGCCGTCTGCGCGATGTAGAAGCGGTAGTAGAGCGTGAGCCCCAGCGCGATGAAGATGAGATCCACCGCCATCGCATAGGAAATCAGCCCGAAGGAGAACAGCACCACGGCCGGCAGGTTGAAGAGCTCGACGATGACGCAGCCCCAGTTATAGGCCACGACAAAGCGCACATAGCGATCCGCGAGGCCCAGGAACTTCAGCAGGAAATAGGCAATGACAATGAAGAGCAGCCACTCGATGCAGAGCGCCGTCGTGGAGAACGCCATCTTGGAGTAGCTGTAGGTCGCAGCCCCGCCAGCATCGACCGCATCAAGCCCGCCGGCCTGCCGGAGGCGAAGCGCAAACAGGTCGAACACGATGTTGAAGGGAATGACAAGCAGCACCGCCCCGAACGACCGGAAGAACCCGTCAGCCGTCAGGTCAAAGGAGTCCCAGGCCTTCGGATCGCGGACCACAAGCTGCCATGCAGCAAGGACCGACTTGCGGGCATGTGCAATCATGAAGCCCGTGCCTGCGATCCCAAATAGGAGCCCAGGATCGTCGCATAGATCTGCGTGAGCTGCTCGACATCTGCGAGACGCACGCATTCATCAGTCTTGTGCATGGTCGTTCCAGCCAGTCCGATCTCGGCCACCGGACAATGGGAGTGGATGAATCGCGCGTCCGATGTGCCACCCGTTGTAGAGAACTTTGGTTTGTTTCCGGTAACTTTCTCGATGGCTGTCTCAAGAAGTGTCGTGAACGGGCTGAGTGGTGTCAGAAACGGCTGTGCGCCGCGGACAAACCGCAGCTCTGGCGTCAGGCCAAGCGGCGTCAGGACGGCGTCACACTCGGACCGGATCCAGGCCTCGAGCCCCTCGGATGTCTGCTCGGTATTGAACCGGATATTGAAGACAGCTTTCACTTCGGCCGGGATCACGTTCGTGGCCGGATTGCCCGTATCGACCGTCGTGACCTCAAGGTTGGATCGCTGGAACGCTGGCGTCCCCTCATCAAGCCGGCGCGACGTCAGCCGCGTGAGGACAGCCGCCATGCCCGGAATGGGATTGCGCGCCCGTTCGGGATAGCCGACATGTCCCTGCACGCCCTTGACGGTCAGAAAGCCAGTGAGGCTGCCTCGCCGCCCGTTCTTGACCGTGTCGCCAGCCGAGAACTCCGAGGTCGGTTCGCCCACGATGCAGTGATCAAGCTTCTCACCCCGCGCCTTCAGCCACTCCAGCACCCGCACCGTGCCGTCGACCGCAGGCCCCTCCTCGTCACCCGTGATGAGGAGACTGATGGAACCCTTGCCCGCCACAGCAGGATCAAGCCGGGCCACCGCCGCCACGAACGCCGCGATGGCGCTCTTCATGTCGGCAGCACCGCGCCCGAAGAGCATGCCGTGCTCGATGCGCGCTTCGAAGGGATTATGCTGCCAGGCTCCCTCGTCACCGGGCGGCACGACGTCGGTATGACCCGCAAAGCAGAAATTGGGTCCGCCGGAACCCAGTCGGGCATAGAGGTTCTCGATCCGCGGGCCACCTGAGTCGAAGGGTAGCCGCGTGCAGGTGAAGCCCAGCGTCTTCAGCGCCTGCTCCAGCACGCCAAGGGCACCCGCATCATGGGGCGTGACGCTGCGACAGCGAATGAGGTCCTGGGCCAGTTGAACGGGGTCGGAAAGCCGTTCGCGCTCTTGTGTTTCCATGGCAGGGATTTAGAACCACTGCACAGACCGGGTCAATCGAACCCGGCCCAACAAACGGGAGGTTTCCGCATGTCCGGTCGGCTGAAGGGTAAAGTGGCATTGATTACCGGTGCGGCCTCCGGCATTGGCCGGGCCACTGCAGACCTCTTCGTAAGGGAAGGTGCGCGTGTCGTCGCCGCCGACATCCAGGAGGACAAGGGCGCCCGCATGGTCGAGGAACACGGCGACAAGCTGAGATTCGTCCGCTGCAACGTGATGGAAGAAGCCGACATCCGCAACGCGGTCGAGACCACGGTCAGCGCCTTTGGCCGGATCGATGTCCTCTTCAACAATGCCGGCACGCCCGGCGCCTTGGAAACCGCCGACGCCATCACGACGGAGTCCTTCGACAACGTCATGCACATGCATGTCCTCGCCGCGATGCTGGGCATGAAGCATGCTGTCCCCCACATGCGCACGGCAGGCGGAGGTTCCATCATCTCCACGGCCTCGATTGCCGGTCTTCAGAACGGCTTCGGCCCGATCCTCTACTCCGTCGCCAAGGGCGCCATCGTCCACATGACGAAGCTCGCCGCAGCCCAGCTTGGTCCCTCACGCATCCGCGTGAACTGCATCTGCCCGGGCCTCATCGCGACACCCATCTTTGCAGTGGGCATTGGCCTCGCGACACAGGTTGCCGACCAGACGGTAAAGGCCGCCGAAGGCGCGTTCAACAATTCCCAGCCCATCCCGCGCACGGGCCTGCCCCAGGACATCGCCGAGGGAGCCCTCTTCCTCGCCTCCGATGGCTCAAGCTTCGTCAATGGCCACGCACTCGTCGTTGATGGCGGCATCACCGTGGGCCCGACGGGAGAACGCGAAGCCGGTGTCTTCGCACCCATGATTCAGGCCCTGAGCGTCGAGATGCAGAACGCTAACATCATCCTTGGATGATCATCGTCACGGGCACCGTGCGTGTGGACCCCGCCCGTCGCGAAGCTGCACGCGAGATCATGGAGCGCATGATCACCGCATCACGCGCCGAGGATGGCTGCATCGAATACGCCTACGCCATTGACGTGCTCGATCCCGGACTGATCCGCGTCCACGAAGTCTGGCGTGACCGTGAAGCCCTTCAGGCCCACTTCCGGACACCCCATCTGCAGGAATGGCGCGAGGCCTGGCCAAGTTTCGGCATCACGGACCGGAAACTGCAACTGGTCGAGGTCGCATCCGTATCACCGCTGTGAAGCGGGAGCGGCCTCAAGCACTTCAATGAAAAGCCCAAGCGCAGCCTCGGCAAAGGCATGCATGTTGGCCTTGCGGTCATCGGAACCGGTCCTCAGGGTCCGGCTCTCGGTGATCGCGCCAGCAACCGCCATGCAGCTATGTCCTGCCGGGTCTCCATAGGCATTGCCCGTCGGTCCCGCAGCGCCCGTTTCCGACAGGCCCCACTCGACCCGCACGCGGTTGCGAATGGTCTCCGCCACAAAGCGCGCATAGGGCTCGGAACTCGACCGGATGCCGCGACTGGTAATGTCTTCCTTCTCCACGCCCAGCAGCCCGAAGATGGCGCGCGGCGTATAGATCACGCCACCGGCAGTGTAATACGCCGAGGCACCGGGCACCGCGAGCAAGGCCGCGCTGATGAGGCCACCCGAAGAGGACTCGGACACCGCCACGCGCTCGCGGCGCTGGATGAGCAACGCGCCAGCTTTCGCGCCAAGGCTCCAGAGGTCAGCCATCAGTCGCGCAGAAGTTCGTTGATCGACGTCTTCGACCGCGTCCGCTCGTCCACCGTCTTCACGATCACGGCGCAATAGAGGTTCGGACGGTTGGCACCACCTCCCATGCTGCCTGCAACGACGACCGCATAAGGCGGCACGCGGCCATAGTGGATCTGCCCGCTCTCGCGATCGACGATCTTCGTCGACTGCCCGAGGAACACGCCCATGCCGATCACCGCACCTTCGCCGACGATCACGCCTTCGGCCACTTCCGAGCGCGCACCGATGAAGCAGTTGTCCTCGATGATGACGGGGTTGGCTTGCAGCGGCTCGAGCACGCCGCCAATGCCGGTACCACCGGAGATATGGCAGTTCTTTCCGATCTGCGCGCAGGAACCGACCGTCGCCCAGGTATCGACCATCGTGCCCTCGCCAACATACGCGCCGACATTCACGAAGCTGGGCATGAGCACGGCCCCCTTTCCGATGAAGGCCGAGTGGCGGACAATGGCGCCCGGCACCGCGCGAAAACCGGCACGCATGAAGTCGGCATCCTTCCAGGTCGAGAACTTCGACGGCACCTTGTCGTACCAGTGGCCATTGCCGGGACTGCCCGCAATCGGCTCCATCGGATTGAGCCGGAACGAGAGCAGCACGGCCTTCTTGATCCACTGGTGGGTATGCCACTCGCCGGACACTTTCTCGGCCACGCGGAATTCACCGCCATCAAGCGCAAGCAGGGTTTCCCGCACCGCGTCGCGCACTTCTCCAGTGGTCGACACGCAAATCGTATCGCGCGCATCCCAGGCGGCATTGATGGTGTTCTCGAGACCTGTCCAGCTCATGTTTCGCTCCGTACACGGACATTCCGCAGAAAGCCCGCAAGATCATCTGTATGGTAATGCACGTGGTCGGCCTCGTGGCCAGGATCGCCCCAGCTGCGCACAGCCGGATCACCATGACCATCCTCGCCGCGCACCAGCACCGTCGTCATACCCAATTCATGGGCAGGCGCCAAGTTGCGCGCAAGGTCCTCGAACATCACCGCGCCGGCCGCCCGGATGCCATGGCGGTCCATGAAGCGCGAGAACGATTCGGGTCGGGGCTTGGGATGATAGTCGGCATGCACGATGTCGAAGATGTCGTCGAAGACATGCGCAAAGCCCAGCCGCCCGAGGACGCGCTCGGCATGCGCAACCGTCCCGTTCGTGAAGACCAGCTTGCGTCCCGGCAGCCGGGCGAGCGCCTCACCCAGCGCCAGGTCCTGCGGAATGACCGAGACATCGAGGTCATGCACGTGGTCGAGGAACGCGCCCGGCGCGATGTTGTGGAGCTTCATCAGGCCCGACAGCGTCGTGCCATGCTCCCTGAAGTACTGCTTCTGGAGCCGGTACGCTTCATCGCCATCCACGCCCAGGAGCTCGCTGATAAAGCCCCGCATCCGAACGTCCATCTGCGTGAACAGCGCGCATGACGGTGGATAGAGCGTGTTGTCGAGATCGAAGACCCAATCGCTGATATGCGAGAAGTCTGTTTGCTTGTGTGGTGAATTTTTCATTTCAGGGGCGGAAATTGCTCGAAGTTTGCGATCCGCGCAACCGCCGATTAACCGTGACGTGCTGCGGCGTTTTAGGCGGATTTAATGCAATAGCCCGTATCCTTGCCATGGACAGGCAGGATTGTCCTTACGGGGCTGTACGTGTCGAAGGCGCAGATATCAAAGGCACAGGATGACTGGAGCGCTGCCGCGTGGGCAAGCGCGCAGGTCCGCGCCTCGGCGCAGCCCGCAGCCCTCGTGAATGTCGAGGGCCTCGTCATCGTTGCCAATCCCGGCTTTGCCCCCCTCCTCTTCTCGGGCTGCCTTGTTTCGGCGCTGCAGGCCGCCGTCATCGAGTCGTGCCTTTCGCGACGCACCCATGTCACGCGCATCTCGACGCGCGCCGAGCGCGGTGAAGACCTCGCGCGCCACTTCGATGTCACGCTGATGCCGGTCGACGTCACAAAGACACTTGTGATCGCGCGCGACACGACACTCGAGACCAACCTCATCAACGCCCTCGCCGCCTCGCGGCAACTGTTCCGCGACCTCGCACTCTGCTCGAACGACTTCGCCTTCGAGACGGATGCCTTTGCCCATTTCACCTATACATCGCCGGGTGGCCTGCTCGGCCACACGGCTCAGCAGTTGCACGGCGCAAGGCCGCGCACGTTCTTTCCCAACGCCGAAGTCAACCAGCTCTTCTCGGTCAAGGACCCCATCCAGGGTCGCGAAGCATGGACCACTGACAGCAAGGGCATCGACGCCTGCATCGTGGTCACGTCCATTCCCATGCATGACTCGACAGGCGAATGGTGCGGCGCCCGCGGCGTTGTCCGCGACATCACCCGCCAGAAGTTTCAGGAGCGCGACGTAGCCGACGCGCGTGCCCGCGAGGACCTCGTCAGCGCCATTGTCACCGCCATGCGCGCGCAGATCGAACCGCGCCGCATGATGCTCGCCGCAGCCGACGCCATCGCTGCCGCCACGAATGCGGACCGCACGACCATCGAGGCACCACGCATCCGCCTGCAGGCCGCGATCGGTTCAGTGGACGGCAACAGCCACGTCCTGGTGAGGCAGACAGCCCATCACGGGCGCACGAATGGAACACTCACGCTCGCACGCGCGTCGTCGGGGGACGACTTCGGTCCCCTGGAAGTACGCCTTGTGGACACGATCATGCCCCATCTGGGGCTCGCCATCGCGCTCGCGGAACTCATCGCGGCGAAGGACAATACAGCTACAATTGGGGAAACATCATGCTGACGTGGCTGAAGGAAAAACTGGGAACCGGCGCAGACCGTGACCGGCGCATGTCATACGAGGAGGCTCGCGCCGCCCTCGAGAGACATGCCTCGAAGCTGCGCGAGCAGTTGGCCGGACAGGAAGGCGTCGAACCCGAGATCCTCTACTACCTCGCGACGGACAACTCCGTAGTCGTCCGCCGCAAGGTTGCTGCCAACCCCTCGACTCCGCAGCAGGCGAACAAGCTGCTGTGCGGCGACAATGACGAGGATGTGCGCTGCGAACTCGCCCGCAAGATCGGCCGCCTCGTCCCCGGCATGGAGCACGATGAAACCAATCGCGTGCGCGACCTTGCCATCGACGTCATGGAACGCCTGGCGCGCGACAGCCTGCCCCGGGTGCGGGCCATCCTCGCGGAAGAGATCTGCTCTTCCACCCGCGTGCCATCCTACATCGTGCGCCAGTTGGCCAAGGACCTGGAACTGATTGTCTGCGCGCCTGTGCTCGAATACTCACCCCTGCTTTCGGATGCCGATCTCATCGAGATCGTTGCCGGTGCTCAGGTTGAAGGCCGCGCAACGGCCATCGCCCGGCGCAAGCAGGTGAGCGAACACATCTCCGACGCCATTGTTGCAACAATGGATGTCTCCGCGATCACCGCGCTGCTGTCGAACCCGAACGCCCAGATCCGCGAGGAGGCCCTCGACCGTATCGTCGAAAACGCCGCCGACATTGAATCCTGGCACCAGCCTGTCGTTGTGCGCGCCGACCTGTCATTGCGTGCCGTGCGTCGCATCGCGGGTTTCGTGAGTTCATCCCTGTTGCGAATGCTGAGCGAACGCAGTGGCCTCGATGAAGCCACCGCCTCTTTCCTCGCCAAGCGTGTACGCGAACGCCTGGAAGTCGAAGGCGTGTCGGGCAACAGCCGTTCAAACGATGATGAACTGATCGCCCAGGTCCAGGCCGCGCACCGCGAAGGCAAGCTGACCGACGAATATATGATCTCCGCCGCCGAGGCCAACAACCGGCGTCTGGTCAGCGTTGCGCTGGCCATGCTGGCCCAATTGCCAAAGCCTGTCGTTGACCGCATCATGGTCAGCCAGTCCGGCAAGGCCATCACCGCGCTCGTGTGGAAGGCGGGTCTTGGCATGCGTGTGTCGGTGAAGATCCAGACTGCCGTGGCCCGCCTGCCAGCAGGCAAGCTGGTTTCGGCACGCGATGGCGTACACTTCCCCATGCCCCCTGATGAAATGAACTGGCACCTCGGCTACTTCCAGTCCCAGCTTTGAAGCGCGGGACTACTCGGTGGGCGCCGCCGCGGGCGCATTCGAAAGGAAGTCATGGGTAGCCAGGGCCTTGCCATCCGTATCCACGCGATAGAAACCGCTGGGCGTGAAGCCCTTGCCACCACAGTTTGAGCTGTCGTCGAAGTCGAACTCGCCATCCTTCGTGCAGAAGATATGCGTACCCGACCAGTTGGGTCCGCTGACCTGCGGCCCCTCAGGCGCATCAATGACTGCATAGGTATAGATGTAAGGCTCCGAGAGCGGCTCCTTGATCACCTTTTCGCACTGCTCCGGCATCAGGACGTACCAGCCCCGGCTGATCTTCTTGCCGTTCACTTCGCGCCCATAGGCCGTCCACAACATCTCCTGCGTTCGGTTGCAGAACGTCAGCCCGGCGGACTGCTGCAGGCGGGTCGCGGCCTCGAACAGTTTCGCATAGAGCATCGCCTGGTCACCGGCGCTGACACCATAGGCCGTCCGTGCCTGCGTCATGGCCTCGTTGAACT
>JBILMZ010000085.1:0-13160 GCA_044375275.1 Micropepsaceae bacterium
CCTCCGGAAGGACTACAAGCCCGCACCCTATCGCGTGACGCGCACGGAGCTGGAATTCCACCTGGACGAGCACGCCACGCGCGTCTTCGCCACGATCCACGTCGAGCGCCAGGGAGAAGCGGGAGGCCCGCTCGTGCTTGATGGCGAGCATCTGAAGCTTCTGGACCTGAAGCTTGACGGACGCCCCCTCGAAGCGCACGCGTTTGAGGTGACAGCGGACAAGCTGATCATTCATCAGCCACCCATGTCACGGTTCCGCCTCGACACCGCCGTTGAAATCAACCCGAAGGCCAACACGGCGCTCTCCGGTCTTTACATGTCCGATGGCATGTTCTGCACGCAGTGCGAAGCCGAGGGCTTCCGGCGCATCACCTATACGCTCGACCGCCCCGACAACATGTCGGTCTATTGGGTGCGCATGATTGCCGACCGAGCCCGCTTTCCCGTTCTCCTCTCGAACGGCAATCCGTCAGGGTACACGACCCTGCCCGGCGGCAGGCACATGGCGGAATGGGATGATCCGTTCCCCAAGCCCTCTTACCTGTTCGCACTTGTGGCCGGCGACCTCGCGCATACAGAAGACAACTTCGTCACTGTGTCCGGCCGCCGCGTGAAACTCGGCATCTACGTGACCCATGGAAACGAAGACAAGGTCGATTTCGCGATGGGCGCCGTGAAGCGTTCGATGAAATGGGACGAAGAAGCTTTCGGACGGGAGTACGACCTCGACGTCTTCAACATCGTCGCCGTCGGCGCATTCAATTTCGGGGCCATGGAGAACAAGGGCCTCAATATCTTCAATGACAAGCTGATCCTCGCCCGCCCGGATACCGCGACCGACCACGACTATGACCTCATCGAGGCGGTGATCGGCCACGAGTACTTCCACAACTGGTCAGGCAACCGCGTGACCTGCCGCGACTGGTTCCAGCTCTCGCTGAAGGAAGGCTTCACCGTCTTCCGCGACCAGGCTTTCTCCGCCGACATGCGCTCCGCCGCCGTTGAACGCATCGGCGACGTGCGCGCGCTGCGCATGCGCCAGTTCCAGGAAGACGCAGGCCCCCTGGCCCACCCCATAAGGCCGGACCAGTACGTCACGATCGACAATTTCTACACGGCAACCGTCTATGAAAAGGGCGCAGAAATCGTCCGCATGCTGAAGACCATCCTGGGCGATGATGGTTTCCGGAAGGGATCTGACCTCTACTTCGCCCGCCACGATGGCACCGCCGCAACATGCGATGATTTCGTCAAGGCCATGGAAGACGCCACGGGCGCAGACCTCGCGCAGTTCCGCCTCTGGTACGCCCAGGCCGGCACGCCGCATGTCAAGGCAAGCGGAAAGTACGACGCCAAGGCGAAGACCTATGAACTCACGCTCGAGCAGCATCTCGCCGACACGCCTGGCCAGACCGGGAAAAAGCCGATGCACATTCCGGTCACCGTCGGCCTGGTCGGTCGCCAGTCCGGCAGCGACCTGAGCACCAGCATCGCAGACGGAAAGAAGGCAAAGTCCCACGTTCTACCGCTCACCCAGGCGCGCCAGACATTCGTGTTCAAGGATGTGGGCGAAGACGTGGTCCCCTCCATCGGCCGCGGCTTCTCGGCACCAGCCCGTTTCGAGATGCAGCTGTCGGCGGACGACCACGCCTTCCTGATGGCGAAGGACTCGGATTCTTTCAATCGCTGGGAAGCCGGACAGAAGTTCGCAGCGGAACTGCTTGTACACATGACGTCGGAAGCACGCGCAGGGCGCAAGCCGGTCGCTGACCCAAAGTTCGTGAAGGCCTTTGGCGAATTGCTGGCCGACAGCCGCAAGGACCCTGCATTCACGGCCATGTCGATCCTGCTGCCAACGGAAATGGAACTGGCGCAGGTCATTGATGATGCCGACCCGGACGCAATCCACGCGGCGCGCGAAGCGCTGCGGCACACCCTGGCGCATGAGTACAAGGGCAAGCTGCTCGAGATTTACGCCGCCATGCGCTCCAACGAGCCATATTCTCCGGATTCCACGTCCGCCGGCCGCCGCTCTCTCCGAAACACATGCCTGCGCTACCTCACATCCGAAGACACCCCGGATGCACGCCGGCAGGCCTTCGAACATTTCCGCTCGGCAGACAACATGACCGACAAGGTTGCGGGACTTGCCCCGCTGATCGACCTGACGGGCTCCGAACGTGAACAGGCACTCACGGACTTCTATGAGAAGTGGAAGCACAACCCGCTTGTCATCGACAAATGGATGACCCTGCAGGCCCACTCCTCGCACAAGGACACGCTGAGCCACATCCGCGAGCTGACGCGCCATGCGGCCTTCAACATCGAGAACCCGAATCGTGTCCGGTCACTCATCGGCGCCTTCGTGATGGGCAACCAGCTGCGCTTCCACGCAGGTGATGGTTCGGGCTACGCGTTCCTCGCCGACAATGTCCTGACCCTCGACGGGATCAATCCACAGGTTGCTGCCCGCTTGTGCGGCGCCTTTGAAACATGGCGCAGATTTGATTCGAAGCGGCAGACACTGATTCGTTCGCAGCTTTCCCGCATGTCCAAGGCAGAAAACCTGTCACGCAACGTCCGCGAAATCGTGGAGAAGACGCTGGGCTGATCCATGCACGGCAACACGAAAGCAACGGTGTGTTGCAAAATGCCCCTGCACGGGGTGACAACAGGGACGCTGCCGACATAATCCACTCGGGGATATGATTCGAGTCTGGGTTTGAAAAACGATGGCAATGGCCACGCAGGCAGCGTCTGGCGTTTCGAAGAAGAGCTTCTTTGAAACACGACTGAAGCTGGGGACTAAGAACAAGACGACGTTCTGGATCATTCTCGGAACGATGGCGACGATTCTGTCTGTCGCCGCCGCGGCCGCGATCCAGATGCGCCGCGATCACATCATTGCCCTCGAGCAGATCGAGCGGGAATCCCGCTCGTTCGTTGCCATTTCGGGCGTGGTGGTCGGCACGTCGCTCGACAGGGCCCGTGAGACGCTCATTTCGGCAATTGCCGTGGCACCTGGCTCGAAAGCCATTGCCGCCGACCCGGCCATCAACAACGTGATCGCCGTAAATGAAAAGGGCGAAGTATTCTGGGACAAGGCTGGGATCCCCGCCGAACCGCAGAGCCTCGCGGGAACAGAACTGTTGCAGCGACTGCAGTCGGCACCGGAAGAAACGCGTTTCATTTCCGGCAGCTTCTCGGATGATCACTATGGCTCCGCATCACTCGCCCTCGCAGTCAAGGGCAACGGCGCGATCGATCAGACCTATGTCGCCCTGCTCGATGCAGCCTATTTGTCCAGAAGCCTCGCAAACCTCCAGGGCGCCCGCTCAGGCAGCCTTGTGGTCGTGGATGGCAAGTCGCGACCCGTGGCGGCGACACCATTCGACGAAAGCCTGCTTCGTGAAGTCATCAGTTCACTGCCGCCCAACGCGTCCAGCAGTCCGGTCCTGCGCTACATCGAGCGAAACGGTTCCAACTATCTGGCATCCGCCATACATGTTCCAGGCTACGACCTGAGGCTCATTTCCGTCGCACGAGCCGCTGATGCACTGTCGAACTGGTATGACTCGCTGCCGCTCTACACGATCATGATCTTCGGCCCCTCGCTTCTGGGCGCAGCCCTGGCCTGGGCACTTCTGAACCAGATTGAGCAGACATCTCGCTCGGACACCGCGCTTCGCCGAACGGAAGAACGGTTCGAACTCGCCGTCAGTGGCGCGAAGTGCGGAATCTGGGACTGGGACTTCGTGAACCGGCGCATGTACTGGTCAGGCGCGATGAACGCGCTCGTCGGGCGAGGCAAGCAGCCACGGATCGTGCCGGTAGAAGAGATCGAGCAGTTGCTCCATCCTGAAGACCGGAACGTCGTCGCTTCCATCGAGAACGCGATCCGCAGCGGTGCGTCCACCTACGACGAGTCATTCCGCATCCGCCACCAGGATGGCCAGTATGTCTGGATCCGCGCCAAGGGTCAGATGTACCGCACGCTGCGCTCCGAGACAGGCCGCCTCTCCGGAATCGTGCTCGACATTTCCGACCAGAAGAGCGCCGTCGACCGCCTCAATGTCGCCGAGAAAGTGCTGAAGACAGCATTCGAGAACGCAGCTGAAGCCTTTGTCCTGTGGGACCGTGAAGGCAGGCTGATCATGTGCAACCGGCGCTTCATGGACTTCTACGGCCTCTCGGAAGCCAGGATCGGTGACAGTCGTACCCGGCTGCTCGCAAGGGCAAAGCCCCACGATCAGGGCGTGGATGACGCGCCACTCGAACTCTACGACGCCAAGGGCGGCACGGGCACGATAGAACTGCAGCAGGTTGGTGATCGCTGGCTTCTCGTCAGTGAACGCAAGGCCATGGACAATGCCCGCATCATGGTGGCGACGGACATCACATCCCTCAAGCAGCACGAAGATGAGCTGAAGCTGTCGCGCAATCGGCTGCACGAGCAGACCGTCAAGCTTAGCGACATTGCGAAGACGCTCGAAGTCGAAAAGCTGCGCGCCGAAGAAGGCAACCGCTCGAAGACCGAATTCCTGGCGAACATGAGCCATGAATTGCGGACACCGCTGAACGCCATCATCGGTTTCTCCGACGTGATGCGCAACGAGATGCTCGGACCGCTGCCGCAGCGCTACGTCGAATACGCCACGGACATCCACCGCTCAGGCCAGCACCTGCTTCACCTGATCGATGAAGTGCTGAACATGGCACGCATCGACTCAGGCGGCATGAAACTCGACCTCGAGACACTCGACGTTGGCGCCCTGATCGGCGATTGCCTGAAGTCGTTTGAAGCAAAGGCAAAGGACGCAAACATCACATTCCGGACTGAATTGCGGACCACTCCCGCCATTCAGGCAGACAAGCGCGCCCTTCGTGAAGTCTTGTCCAACCTGCTTTCAAACGCGCTCAAGTACAATTCAAGGGACGGCTTCGTTACCATTGAAACGCGCATGATGGGCGACGCCGTTTCGGTATGGATCCATGACACCGGCGTAGGGATCACGCCGGCCAATCTGCCACGCGTGATCAAGCCCTTTGAGCGGCTTGAAAGCGCCACCAATGCGAACAAGAAGGGCGGAACCGGGCTCGGGCTCGCGGTCTCCAACGCCCTGATCGAGATGCATGGCGGCAAACTCGTCATTGAAAGCGAAGTGGATGTCGGCACCAGCGTCTACTTCACGCTGCCTGTCGCCGCGGCATGAGTGCAGCCTGTGCCCGCTGGATGACGGCCATCAGTGACCGCGAGCAACTGCTCGGACATGACACCGTGCGGCGCATGTCTTCCATCTTTCTCGAGGAACTGGAGCAGCAACTCTCCGCAGCGCTTGAGGCCGCTCGAACCGGCGACCTGAATGCGGCGCGCCGCGCGATGCACAGCCTGGGCGGAAACGCCGGCGCGCTCGACTTGCTCGAACTTGCCGCTCTGGCGGAAAAATGTGAAGCGGCCTGCCTCGCAAAGGACGCCCCCGGCGCAGAGGCGCTCGTCCGTGAAGCGATCCCCGTCGCGCGCGAGAACGCCGTCGACCTGCGGCAGCGGTTCGGACTGACATGAACAAGAGAATTCTCATTGTCGAAGACAATGCCCTGCTGCGGGAAATGTACCGCAGCGCCCTGAAACCCCTTGGCGCGGAACTGGTCGAAACGCAACGCGGGCTCGTTGTGCACGATCTCGCCCGGACCCACCGCCCGCATCTCGTGATCCTCGACCTTGTCCTCCCGGACATCTCGGGACAGGAAGTCATGAACACCCTGCGCCAGAACCCCGACACGGCATCCATTCCGGTGCTCGCCGTTACGAATGCCGTGACTGCCGGAGACGAGGCCTCCTTGCGCGCCCTCGGTTTCTCAGGGCTCGTGACCAAGCCCATCGACATTCGCACCTTCGCCCAGACTGTCGCCCGTTACCTCGCCAGTTAACGCAACTTAAAACCTGATCGCTTCACAATCCGGAAAACGCCGGACGACTGATCAGTGACACGCTGGAAGCTCTTCATAACGCTATTTGCCCTCGCGCTGGCGCCGATCGCCCAAGCACGCGAGGTTCCGCGCACGATCCTCGGCATTCATGACAACCCTGTCACAGCTGGCGTAGACGAGTCATCCCTGTACTCGATCGCAGAGATGCCGCTCAACCATCTCGGGCTGAAACTGGAATACGCCAACATCCGGACAGAGACCCCGCGGCTGACCGGCCGCAGTGACATCAGGGGCGTACTGATCTGGTTCAATGATGGAAGAAAGCTTCCGCTCGCAAGGCTGGTGTCCCTGGTCAAGGAGGCCACATCACGCAGCATTCCGGTCGTACTCGTGGGAAGCATTCCCAACGAAACCGATGACAAGGGAAAACAGATTTCCCTCGCAGACCAGAACCGCCTGCTCTCGCTGCTTGAACTTCAGAGCGAAGGAAAATTTCTGCCCTACACATTCGACCTGCGCGTGCGGACGAAAGTGTCCGAGTACGTCGAGCTCGAACGAAAGCTCCCGAACCCGCCACCTGCGACCGAGGCCATTACGCCTCTCAGGGACTCTGCCCGCGCCTTGCTGTCATACGACCGCAAGGGTGACGAAGGTGGCCTGATCTACCCCGTCGTGCTCACAGACAAGGGCGGTTACATCGCGTCCGGTTTCTCGCACTTCGAAGGCAGGAATGGTGCATTCCTGCAGTGGTACGTGAACCCCTTCCGCTTCTTTGCCGATGCCTTTCGCACGAAAGGCATGCCGATACCGGATACGACAACAGTCGCAGGGCGCCGGATATTCTATAGCCACATCGATGGCGACGGCTGGGGCAATGTCTCGACGGCCGACAAGTACAGCGGCAAGGGGCTTTATGCGTCCGAAGTCATCCTGCGCGACGTCGTGGACGGATTTCCTGACTTGCCCGTCACTGTGGCCCCGATCGCAGCCGACCTCGACCCCGCCTGGACAGGAACGATCCGCAGCCAGCAGATCGCGCGCGCCCTGTTCTCACGACGAAACGTCGAACCCGCGTCTCATACCTACACCCACCCTTTCGAGTGGCGCTTCTTTGGCCCGGGATACAAGCCCGAAAACGAGTTGCCCTTCCTGGCGAAATACGCCAAGCACAACCTGGCACCGGGAATGCAGGCCAAGCCGCACTCTCACAAGTCGCAGCTTTCTCACAACTATGACGCGCCCCGTGCCTTTGGCGACATCCCCTATTCGCTCAAGCGTGAAATGGAAGGATCCGCAGCCTACATCAACGCGTTCTGCCCACCCGGCAAGAAGGTCCGCCTGCTCCAGTGGTCCGGAGACACATCCCCCACCGAAGACGCCGTCGCCGCAGCAATCAGGGCCGGGCTGTTGAACCTCAACGGGCGCGACACGCGGTTTGATGGAGACACGCCCTCATACACGGCTGTTTCACCGCTCGGCAAACGGTCCGGCAAATTCATGCAGGTCAGTGCGAGCCACGCCAATGAAAACGTCTACACGGATCTCTGGCAGGGGCGGTTCTTCGGATTCAGGTATCTCGTTTCTTCACTGCAGAACACGGAGAGGCCACTCCGGGTAAAGCCGGTGAACATCTACTACCACATGTATTCGGGCGAGAAGCAGGCGAGCCTCAAGGCGCTGACGGATGTCATGGAACATGCCGCAAGCCTGGAGCTGGCACCGATCACCGCAACTGACTATGCAGCCATCGGGCAAGGCTTCTACACGCTCCGGCTCGAGGAACTCGCCCCCCTGAAGTGGCGCGTTGTGAACCGCGGTGCGCTCAACACGCTTCGGATGGACAATGCCGGCACTCTCGCGGTCGATGCGCAAGGTTCAAAGGGTGTTCTGGGTGCCAGGCGCACGGGAAGTACATTGTACATTGCACTCGATCCGGCGTCTGCGGCTCCGGAGGTGGCACTGACCTCTGCACCGCCGGAAAAGCAGGGATCCCCCCTGCTCGTGGACTCCCGGTGGCAGATCCGCGGCCTGATCCTCGATGGCACGTCCGCCCGCTTTACCGCGCAGGGATTTGGACCCGGGGAGATGACCTGGATCGTTCCCGTCTTATCACCCAATGAACGCTGGGAAGCGCGCACGGGAAGCCACACGGTGCAGTCAAGCCTGCCGGACGCGCAAGGCAAGATACGGTTTGCACTCCCACGCGGTGCGGAAGAAGGCGTGTCGGTTGTCATCTCCCGGTCCCAACTGAGGCCCGCCATCCGGTGACCCGCTGGCTCATCCTGCTGCTCGTCCCCGCTGCAGCACTCGCCCTCGGCGCAGCCCTCGTGCCAAGCGGCCTCGAGCAGGCGTTCATGTTCATGCATGATCGCGAGTACACGAAAGCCGCCGAAAGCTTCCAGGCCAAGTGGGAGAACGGGAACAGGACAAGGGAGGTTGCCAATGCGCTGGCAGAACTCCATGTGCGTGAAGGCAATCCGACCAGGGCGGCAGACATCCTGGTCGAGTTCATCTCCGGAAATCCAGCCGACACGCAGGCATTGGCCCGACTGGCCGAGATCTTCAGGGACGATCAGCAACGCAACAGGTACATCGCAACCCTTGAGCGGCTTTATGAACTGAAGAAGGAGACCGGCATCCTGCATGCCTTGCAGAAATTGTACGAACTCGCAGGCCGCGAAGACGACCAGATAAGGACACTCGAAACGATCGTTCACGCCGGCGACGCTGAACTTCCCGACATGGTCACCCTCGCCGATCTATTATCGGCACGCAATCCAAAGCGCTCGATCGAAGTGCTGTACAACGCCTTCAGGCGATGGCCGAAAGATGTCACTGTCGACACCGCACAGACCATGACGGCGCTGGCGACAGGCGAAGACCGGCCGGACCTCGTTCGCACGGTCATCATGCCCTGGCTCGCCACGCGCAAGTCGTTTCGCGACGTGGAACCCATCGCCGTATCCCTCACGGCCGAGCGCCTCGACAGCCTCGCCCTCGAAGCGGTCAAGGGCAGCGCCGCCTTCGCCGCCGCCGACCCGCAAACAGTTGTCCTTGCCGCGCGCCTTGAGTCACGCGCTGGCCAGCAGGTCCCGGCCTACACCCGCTTGAAGGCACTCCTCGACCGTCAGAAGCTGCCGCCAAAGGGAGACGACGTTTTCATCGAAACCGCCCTTCTGGCAGGAAAGCCTGGAGAAGCGGTCGCGCATGTCCTCAAGCGCGGACCAGCCAACCTTCCGTTCTGGC
Source organism: Micropepsaceae bacterium (assembly GCA_044375275.1). Taxonomy (GTDB): domain Bacteria; phylum Pseudomonadota; class Alphaproteobacteria; order Micropepsales; family Micropepsaceae; genus SZUA-430. The sequence goes on from JBILMZ010000085.1 coordinate 9,175, forward strand.
TGCAATCCTGGTTCGTGGCCAAACTGAAGGACGCCGGCAACACGGACGCCCTGAAGGCAATTTCCACCAGATATGAAACTGACAGTTCACCTGCCGCCCTGTTCCTGCGCGCGCACGTGGCTCTGGCATCAGGACAGAAAGATGAAGCGAAGACGCTCGCGCAATCGGCCGCAACCTCGATCAACGATGTGCCAGCGGCGATTGCCATGGCGGGCCTCATGGCGGAGCTTGGAAACACAGCTGCAGCCAGGAAGCTGATGCACGACTACGCGCCCGGCCCCGATCATGTCTCACTGGATGAATTAGCCCCGGCAACGTCAATTGCATTGACCCTGCGGGAACTCGCCATCGCCATGCCGATGGCAGTAAAACTGAGAGAGCAGCGTCCGGGGACAGTGTCTGACATCCTCTACGCGCGCGCCCTCGGCCTCGCGGGCAAGGCTGATGACGCTCTCGCGATCCTGGACGAGCTTGACGTCTGGAGCGAAGCCCGTGAAATCGCAACGTTTGAAGTTCTGAAAGGCGCAGGCCGCAACACCGAACTGCAGACAAGGCTCCTGGAACGCCTCGACAGCGGCGAAACTACACTGCAGCAACGCACGACCTACGTGTTCGAACTCAATGGCTTCAAGTCACTTTCAGAAAAAGTTCCGGACGATGTGGCCGGCATCCTGGAAGATGACCTTGAAGCCGACAAGGCACTGGCGTCGCCGCGACTCGCGCGCATTGAACTCCTGGGCAAGGTCAACGGCGAGATGGCCCTGCCCTACGCGCTGGATGCGGCGGAACAGGACCCGGCAGCCGCTTCATACATTTACCTGCAATTGCTGAAACGCCTGAACCGAATGGGCGAGGCAGCACCTTACATAGCGTCCGTCCTGCCTGACATTTCAGATGACAAATTGCGCAAGTCCCTCCTGCAGGAGTGGCTTGCCGCCGGCGTTACGCGCGCTGCGCTACCGTACCTGAGGGAACTCGCCGACAGCGGCGACCGGCAATGGTTCTATGCCTGCGACGAGGCGCTTCGGAAACTGGGTCCGGCCCGCGAGCGGGTCGCCTTCCTGACTGCCTACGCCAGGCGAACAGACCTGGACCCCGAATTCAGGCGCCAGCTTGCCAGCCAGATCCTGGACGTCGGCGGCAAGCAGGTCGCGCTCGAACTCTTCAAGCAAGATGCGGAAGATGCCCCCCCGCGATCAAAGGCCGTGGAGCAGGTTCTGTTCCTCTGGGGGCCACGCCCGCCGCGCGAAGGCATCGACTGGCTCCTGCAACGGGCCCGCAAGGGAGAGCCACAGGATCGTGCCGGCTGGCTGACGCGGTTGGTTGATGCGAATGCAGCAAGTGAGGCACTGCCGCTGGCTGCAGAATGGTACCAGTCAGGCGATGATAGCGTCACGGAAGTCCTGGCAACAAGCCTGGAGCAGCTTCGTCGCAAGGGTGAACTCCAGTCCCTGCTGAAACAGGAGGCTTCGCGCAACCCGGACGCCAGGCGCGCCGCAAGCCTCGCGGCCGCCGGAGAATCGCTCGGCCTGCTTGACGAGGCGCTCGTCCTGTATGAACGCGCGGCGGCCACCGATCCTGCGTGGTTCAAGGCAGCTGGCCGCACGGCCCTGTATGCAGGCAAGCCCGCACGCGCTATTGCCCTGCTGCGCAAGGTTGACACAACCCGGAGCCGGGACGCCGACTTCGCCTGCATTTTTGCCGAAGCGCATTATCAGTCCCGACAAAAAACCGAAGCGCTCCGCCTCTATGAAGATTGCCTTGGCCTGTCGCGGAAAATGGCGGGCGTCCGACCCAAGTCTGTCCGTTACCAGATGATGGCTTTGGCAAGGCTGCAACGCTATGACGAAGCCGAGGCACTCCTCGCGAAGGCAGGTGACGGCGACCTGAAGGCTGACTACGCCGCCATCTTGCTTGACCGTGGTGACACAGGACGCGCCGCGCTCTTCATGGCAAAGGATAACCCGCGTTAACCCGCCATTAGGCACAAAGAGGCTCTCTGTACCTGTTCCTACTGAGGTGTCGGGTCATGCAGCCCAATCTTGCAACTTTGCTGGCCATGGGTGCCGGCCTCTGCGCCGTGTCGGCGACAGCTGCAGTTGCAGAGAACATCGTCGCGCCCGCACGACAGACGATCGCTGTAAAAGATGACACCAAGACCGCCCGCCTCGCCTTTGGCGGACTGACGGTTGCGGGCCTGACCACATCGCCCGACGGCTTCGAGGTCTCAATCAGGTTCAATGAACCCGTTCAGGACGCCGTCGCGCGCGAACTGTCCAACCTTGTTTCCAGTCTGGGTGACGCATCGACGGGCTATGACACCTTGCTCTTGCGCGTCCGCACGCCATCGGAGTTTGAGGTCAGTGACGATGACACCGGCTTCTCTCTGCTGATCCGTCCGCGCGCGCCAAGCGGAAACGATGAGCGCTTCACGGAACTTGAAATTCGTCGCCGGACACTGGAGGGCGACACGCCCGGTGCCCGCGAACTGCTGATCCCCTTGCGGACGGCGAAGCCGGATGACGCATCGCTCCTGCGCATGGATGCCTCCGTCGACTTCGCTGATCGCAACTACTGGTCATCAGCGGACAAGTATAACCAGGCCCTCAGGCTTGCGCCGGACGATCGCGCTGCACGGGAGGGGCTCGAGGGCGCACTGAACCAGATCGCGCCCCGACTGGAAGCTGGCATCGAGACACGCGAGATCGAGAAGGGCGACAGCCAGCTGAGATCGTATCTCGCAGGTGAAACCCCGGTCGCGTCCGGGCTGACCCTGCGCGGCCGCGTGGAGTTTGTCGAACTGGATGATAATGCGGTCCAGGCGGCAGACGGATCAGTGCCACCATTTTCCGGAAACAGGACCATTGGAGAAGTGGACCTCGCCTGGGACTTCGTAAATCGCTGGCTTGCATCACTCAGCCTTCACGCTTCGGAAGACGAGATCGGCGCCGGCGCCACCGTCGAGTATCGCGACGCGACATCACAGGTCACCCTGGTCGGAGGCTACAACCAGCCCACATGGGATTACCCTGAAACCATTGTTGAGAACGGCACGTTCGACTTCGTCGGCCTGACCGCGCGACGGTCATTCGACGAAACCTGGTTCCTCAACATTGGCCTCGCGTTGAGGCGTTACGCTCTCGGCGAGGAATCGGAAGCCGCCGTCACATCGTCGATCGAGGCTGGCATTCGCTGGGCCCTGCCTCTCCAGTCGAAAACGCAGGTCACGCTTGGCTATGCGTTCGACGCAGAATACTCTCATGACATAGCCCTGCTGCCGGATGGCGGTGGAGGGTTCTATGCGCTGTTGCCGTCCGGCGACCGCGCCCTCCACGCACTCGACCTTCGCGTTTCGGACCAGGTGACCGACACGATCTTCGCCTCGGCCTTTGCAGGCTACGCGAGGGACAATGAAGGTATGGATGGGATGCTCGCCGGCGCAGAACTCTCCTACGCTCCCACCCTCGATCTCAGGATTGCCCTCAACGCCTATTACAGCGGTATCTCCGACAGGCTGGGTGCGAGTGGCGACTACTTCCACGCCGGCATGACTGTCACGCGCCTCTTCGCCACGACAGCCGGAAGCAGCGATGAGCAGTGAACGCGGCCTCATCGGCATCACAACGATGGGCTTGCGCACGATTGCGATCGTTGAAGCTGTCCTGTTGCTGGCGGCGATTGTAATTTTTGACCTGATCTCGGGAACCAGCGACCGCTTCTTCCATGTGTCCCCGCATCCTTTCTGGATCGTGGTACTTCTTGTCTCTGCACAGTACGGCGCCCTTGAAGGCCTGCTCGCCGCCATTCTGGCGTCAGGCGCACTGCTGATCGGAAACCTGCCGCCGCTTGGCTTTGGCGACGACCCATACGCGTACAGTGTGAACCTGGCGCTCAATCCGGCAATGTGGATGGCAGCCGCATTGGGCGTGGGTGAACTGCGCAGCCAGGCCGACCGAAGGGCACAGGCCCTGGAGGCTTCCCTCGCA
>JBILMZ010000276.1:0-3740 GCA_044375275.1 Micropepsaceae bacterium
CGTCGGACAGGCGTCGGAAAAGGATGTGACTGCCATAAACAAGGGCGACAGTGGCTGGGCCACGCTGGTCTCGGGCGAGCGCATCGACGGCAAGGTTCGCTTCGTCTCCAAGAGCGCGGACAGCGCTACACGAACCTTCAGGGTCGAACTCGAGATTCCGAACCCGCAGGGCAAGATCCGCGACGGCATCACAGCTGAAATGCACGTTTCTGGCCGCGAAATGCAGGCCCACCGGATCTCTCCGGCTATCCTGGCCCTTGATGAAAAGGGTCACATTGGCGTTCGGATCGTTGATGACAAAAAGAAGGTGCAGTTTGTGCCGGTAGAGATCGTGGCTGATACGCCGGAAGGCATCTGGGTCTCGGGACTTCCCGCAAAGGCCACCGTCATCACGGTTGGCCAGGACTACGTCTCCGCAGGCCAGGAGGTGCGCGCCACCGAAGAGAAAGCCGCAAAACCATGATCGCATTCGTTGAATGGTTCCTGCTGCGCCTTCGACTCACGATCAGCATCCTGGTCGCCCTGCTCGTTATGGGCGCGCTGGCGTACACGTGGATCCCCAAGGAAGCGGATCCGGACATTCAGATTCCCTTCTTCTCTGTCCTCGTTTTCCAGCCAGGCATCTCACCCGAAGACGCAGAACGCCTCATCGTTCGCCCCCTTGAGACCGAGTTGAAGACGGTCGAGGGTCTGAAGCAGATGACATCGACCGCCGCGCAAGGCTATGCCGGCGTCAATCTCGAGTTCGACATCAACTTCGACAAGGAACTCGCGCGCCAGCGCATTCAGGCCAAGGTAGATCTTGCCCGCCCGAAGTTTCCGCAGGACGCCGAAGAACCCCAGATCAATGAATTCAACATCGCCCTTGATCCTGTCATCTCGGTCGTTCTTTCGGGGCCTGTGCCGGAGCGAACGCTTCTGCAGACAGCCAAACGTCTTGAACGCGAGATCGAAGCCGTACCCGGCGTGCTCTCCGCAGAACTCAGCGGCCAGCGCGAGGAAGTGCTCGAGATCATCATCGATCCGTCACGCCTGCAAAGCTACGGTGTAACCGCCAGCGACCTCTTCCGCGTGGTCGCAGCCAACAACCAGTTGATCCCGGCGGGAAGCGTCGACACCGGCAAGGGACGCTTCGCCGTCAAGGTTCCGGGCCTCGTTGAAACCCCCGATGACGTACTGCGCCTTCCCGTCAAGGTCAGCGGCACCGACGTCGTGACGCTCAGCGACATCGCAGATGTCCGGCGAACATTCCAGGATGCCACATCCTATCTGCGCTACAACGGCAAACAGGCCATCGCGATCGAAGTAACCAAGCGCATCGGCGAGAACGTCGTCGACACCATCAAGCGCGTGAAGCAGACCGTTGCATCCGCCAGGGCCTCGATGCCCTCGAACATCCGGATCGACTACTCGTTCGACGAGTCATACTGGATCGACTCGCAGCTGACACACCTGACGAACGCCATTCTGCTCGCCATCGCTCTCGTCATGATCGTCGTTGTTGCCGCGCTCGGCCTGCGGTCCGGACTGATCGTCGGCTTCGCCATTCCCGCATCATTCCTGATCGGCATCCTGTGCCTCTATCTCGGTGGTTACACAGTCAACATGATGATCATGTTCGGCATGGTGATCACCGTCGGCCTGCTCGTCGACAACGGAATCATCGTGGTCGAATACGCAGACCGAAAGATGCTCGAGGGCTACTCGAAGAAGGAGGCATTCTCGCAGGCCGCACGCCGCATGTTCTGGCCGGTCGTTTCATCGACGGCCGTGACGCTGGCAGCCTTCGCCCCGATGCTGTTCTGGCCCGATGTCTCCGGCAAGTTCATGAGCTACCTGCCGCTCACGATGATCTTCATCATGACGGCATCCATGGTCGTTGCCCTGATCTTCCTGCCGGCGATCGGCACGATATTTGGCAAGCCTGAAGACGCGCACCCGTCCACCGAGCGCGCCATTCACCTGTCGGAGCACGGCAATGTCTATGACATTCCCGGATGGATGGGTCGCTATGCCCGCATCGTCACATTTGCGGTCAAACGGCCATTCCTGATCCTGGGGCTTGTTGGACTGACGCTCGTTGCAATCGTCTTTGCACTGATAAAATTCAACCATGGTGTCGAGTTCTTCGTCCAGACAGACTCCAACGACGCGTCTGTCTATGTACGCGCGCGAGGAAATCTGAGTGCGAAGGAGAAGCACGAACTCGTACTGCAGGCAGAGGCACGGCTCCTCGGCATGAAAGGCGTTCATGCCATCTATGCGGTGTCAGGCGTCGGCGGCGGCGGCTTCGGCGGCAACCAGGCCCCCGTTGACACGATCGGCCGCATAGCCATCGAACTCGTGCCGTATGAGGAACGCGGACCCTCCAAGCCCATCTGGGCTGAAGTGCGCAAGCGGCTTGAAAACCTGCCGGGAATGTACGTCGAACTCTTCGAAAACCAGGGCGGCCCGCCCACAGGCAAGGCCATCCAGGTCGAGGTCGGGTCGGAAAACTATCTTGTTCTCGACGAGGTCACGGACAAGATCCGCCGGTATATGGATGGACTGGATGGCCTCAGAGACATCGAGGATTCCCGCTCCCTGCCCGGCATCGAATGGGCACTCCGCATCGACCGTGAACAGGCCGGGCGCTTTGGCGCAGACGTTGGCACCGTTGGCGCAGCCGTCCAGCTCGTCACAAATGGCATCAAGGTCGGCGAGTACCGTCCGGACGATTCCGAGGACGAGGTCGACATTCGCGTGCGCTACCCGATGGAGTACAGGGGCATCAACGCGCTTGATGAACTGCGCCTCAACACGCGGGGCGGTGCGGTTCCGATCACGAACTTCGTGACCCGCACGGGCCAGCAGCAGGTCAACCGCCTGCAGCGTGTCGACAGTCTCCGCGTGTGGACCATTCGCGCTGGCGTGAACGTCGAAGGCGGCTACAACATCAGCGAGCGGATTTCCAATATCCGGAAGTGGATCTCCGACAATGGCATTGATCGCCAGGTTCGCGTGAAGTTCCGTGGCGCCGACGAGCAGCAGAACAAGTCAGGCGCATTCCTCATGGTCGCGTTCGCGATCGGCTTCGTCGTCATCGGACTGATCCTTCTGATTCAGTTCAACAATTTCTGGCACGTGTTTGTGATCCTGTCAGCGGTGGTGCTATCGGCTTTCGGCGCATTGCTTGGCATATTGATCGAGGGGCAACCGTTCTCGATCATCATGACAGGCACGGGCATCGTCGCGTTGACCGGCGTCATGGTGAACCACAACATCGTGCTGGTGGACACCTTCCACCATCTGTTGGACGCCGGATTCAAGCCCATGGATGCCATCATTCGCACGGGCATCCAGCGCATGAGACCAGTGTTGCTCACGACGTGGACAGCCATCTTCGGCCTGTTGCCACTGATGTACGAGTTCGATGTGAACTTCTTCACCCGCGAAATTCATTTCGGCGGTCCAAGCGCGGATTGGTGGGTTCCCCTCGCGACAGCCATTGTCTACGGACTGGGCTTCTCCACCGCGCTGACGCTCATCGTCACCCCGGCCCTGCTCGCCATCGAAATGAAGTACTTCTCGAAACACCGGAAGCACTGGGGCGAAATGGGTCGCATCGAAGACAACACAAGCCCGATGCCGGCGGAATAGGCACCGCTTGCCACGTATACCCCATGGGGGTATACGTGGCGCATGCCTTTCCCAACGACCGCCCGCCTTCTCTTCCTAGGCATCCTGTCCTTCGCATGCAT
>JBILMZ010000277.1:0-3721 GCA_044375275.1 Micropepsaceae bacterium
GATTTTCACCGGCTTTAGGACAGGTGGCTTCCCTTTGCCGCCGAAGTGACCTGTGAAATCGACGGGAGGGAAACAGTCTACTGGCAGGGCCAGATGACGGGCTGGAAGGCAAGTTAGCTTTTTTCCAGGCAGGCCCAAGTTGACCGGCATCAAGACCGCGGCGCTGGCACGCGAGAATGTGAATCTTGCACTCACCGCGTGTGGCTTCGATTCCTGCCAGATGGAGGGCTTCGATGAGCCACGGACCAAACAGCTGCTCGGACTTCCGCGGGCAGCGAGGATCGCGATGGTCATTGTCGCCGCCCGACGCGCGGAAGGCGGCGTCATTCCCCAGTTCCGCTTCGGACGGGAGCATTGCATCGTCCGCGCAGGATGACCGCCCAGTGCCAGCCTGTATCAAGGCAAATGCGAGTAACCTCTCGCTGAACGGCCCCGCGCCGACAATTCTCATTCCTGAAGCGCCTGACTTTTGAAGCGCTGGACACAGGCGGCGCCCATGCGAGTAGCCAGTTCAGGACGGGCAGCATAGCATCTTGCAGTGTTCAACAAAACAGGGACAGGGCGAACAGATGGCAGCGTCAACGCAAGCAGGGCGGGCTGGTTTCATGAGTTTCTATCGAAACACCTTCATTCCCGAGCATCAGCATCCCGCTAATATCCTGCTTCATGTTTTCGGTGTGGCAGCGAGTGCCGCACTGATTGTGTTTGCGGTGTATTCCGGCGAATGGGCGTGGGGTCTGCTTTACCCGGTCGTTCACGCCGCCCCGGGCTTGATCGGTCATCGACTCTTCGAGCGCAACGCTGAAGTCGGGGACGTCCGTCTGAATCGAAAGGACCATCCGCTCTGGTGGTTCATCATTGGAAATCACCTGATGGCTGTGGATCTTTTGTTCGGTGGCGCGCGCTGGATCTTCACGTTGCTGTCCGCAGGCACAATCGCCTTGAGTATCGGCGCCATTCAGCATCAGGCCGGCGAAACAACACTGTTGGCCCGGTTGTGGTCACTGGTGGCCGAACGCATCGGCTCGCTATAGGGAGTCTGGGTGGCTTGAAGTTCAACGGCCCGCGTGCTCAACGCGGCAGCAAGGTCTTCGGGAATGAGGAGATCATCGGCATCATCAAGGAAAGCCCACCTGCCCGTGACTCCTTTCCAGCCTTCGCCGCAGGTCCTGTCTGACCTTCCAGAACGTCTCAGTTTAGTACCAATGACGGCAGGCCAGCATTTAATGCCAGCGCCTCGACATGGCTCCGGCTCGCGGCACTCGGGCGGATCACGAGGTTGGCCGCCAGGAGTTTGTCGGCAAATCCCTGAAGCGCGATGCTGGCCAGCCGGACCGCAGCGCAAGGCAGGTAGTGATGGAGGATCATGTGGGCCGTCGCATGGTCACCAGCCTGGATCGCGCCGGTCGCATGCAGGATCAGTTCTTCATCAGGCGAGAGTTCGCAGTCCTGGATGTTGTTGAGCACAAGCGGGCGCCGGGCACTGGCATCATGCACCTGCATGAGCGCGCCAAGCGCCATGAGCGGCAGGGCGACATTGCGGGGACACAGCGCCTGGTGACGGCTGTCGAGGCCTCCCTTCGGATTCTGGAGTTCCGTCCAGTAACGCATCGCCCAGACGACAAACCGTTCCGCAAACGGCAACTCGTCGAAGTGACGGACGGGGGAAGGCCCGGAATCCTGCCGGGCAACACGCGGGATCATGCTCATGATTTGACAGTAGTGCACATGAGAATGAGTTGCAATAAGAAAATGAAATCTAGGCTTGGCGTTTCCGCGCGTGCTGTCGTTCGCCCCTGCCCGGCAAGGTCAAAGCGCTTCGGGCGCGTGGCAGGCTGTCTCCGCCGACGGCGGGCGCACATGGGAGCACAAGTGGCTGATGGACTGGCGGCGGGTGAGGGCAGGTCGCCTCAGCCCTTGTAGCAGCCCACGATGCCGGTGAACTTCTCTGCCTGGCGGCCTACATCAGCGGCTGATGGCGCTGCTTCCGCGGGAGCCGGCACGGCAGAAGCCTTGGCGAGAGCAGGCTTGGCGCCGTCGCCTTTGGCATAGCTCACATTGTTGGAATCGAGAAAGGTCCGCAGCACGGCCGCCTTGAGCGAGAAGTTGACGTTCTGCGAGATGTCGCCGGTCGACTTGAGCTCCCGCGCCGCATTCAGCTTTGACGTGACGATGCCGATCACGCGGCCCGAACTGTTCAATACCGGCCCGCCCGAATTCCCAAGCTGGATGGGCGCCGACATCTGGAAATAGCGCGTGTCATCCCTCAGGCCAGACAGAGCGGTCACCGACCCCTTCGTCAGGTTGCCCGCGCTCGATAACTGGCCGAGCAGGGGGTAGCCGAACACGATGACATCATCGCCCGCGCGCAGCTTGTCCGCATCCTGGAACACGGCGACTGTTGGCGGCTTGTCGCTCACGCGCAGCAGCGCCAGGTCATTCATCGGGTCGCTGGCAACAACCGTAGCCGATGTGGAGTCCCCGCCATTGAGCAGGAACGACACTGCCCCGCATTGTTGCACCACGTGATAATTGGTGACGACAGAGCCTGCCGCATCGACCACAAAGCCGGTGCCCGTGCGCAGCAGCTGGATTGCCGTGCCACCTTCCCGGGGCTTGCCGTCGGCCGGCGCCGGTTGTGGTGTCTGGACGTTAGCCGGAGCCGCGGCCTGCATCTGCGAGAGGCGCGCCTGCGCAACGTCCGGGAACTCGAAGCCGTCGCACAGGCTGATCACCGCGCCCTGGCAGCGATGGCTGGCTTTCTCGGAATTGGATCGTTCAATGGAACGCAGATAATACTGGCGGGCCAGGTCCATCTCGCCCATGCCTTCGGCAGCCCGGCCCAGATAGTACCAGTTCAGGTCGTTGTTGATGCCCTTGCGCTGGATGATGTCAGCGAGTTCGCGCCACTGGCCGGCAGCCAGGTGTTCATAGGCTGAGTCCCGATAGAGGGCCCATTCAGCCGCTTCGAGGGTCCCCATGGGCAGCGAAACATTTCCGCCCCGGAACGCATCGAACCGGGCCATGGCGGCCTGGTCGGTCTTGTTGACTGTCGATGACGCGCATCCGGCAACAGCCAGGACCGCAGCAAGAAGAGATACGAACCGCACGAATTCGCCCCGCCGAATGAAACGCCTTCGGCCCCCACAGCCCCCGGCAGGAGAATTAATAAACTGATTTTCGCCTGCAGGCTAGAAGCACCTGTGGTTGAAGTTGGCAGATTTCGGCCAACCTACCAGGCCACAGGCGACGAACCCATGGACGCGACCCGGTTCGCGAGCGCCAGCGTCATCTGTGTGTCCCGGCCGTAAATGTCTGCCCGGAAGTGAGCCGTACCATCGGGATCGGCAAAGGCCGTCTGGTAGGACAGGACAACAGGCATCGGATCCTGAAGCCTGATCCGCTGTGTCCGGCCATTATTCACCGCTGCGTCGACAGCTTCCCGGGACCAGTCGGCATTGCCGCGAAGCAACTCCACCGCCAGGTCGATCGGGCGCTCGAGGCGAACGCAACCATGACTGGCCGCGCGTTCCGGATCGGTGAACAGCTGACGCGACGGCGTATCGTGCAGGTAGACGCTGTAGTCGTTCGGGAAGTCGAACTTCACCCTCCCGAGAGCGTTCCAGGGACCGGGTTCCTGAATGAGCTGGTCCTTCATCCAGTACATGCGGTTCTTTTTCAGGTATTTCGGATCCCGCCGGATATGCGGCTTGATCTCGTT
>JBILMZ010000278.1:0-3717 GCA_044375275.1 Micropepsaceae bacterium
GAAGAGGCCGAACTGGCGCGGATCAAACCCGCTGGCCGCACCGAAGTCGCGCGCATTGCGCAGGCGACCATCCAGCGTATAGGCCCAGCCGTGATACTTGCAGACGAGGCCACCGGCACAATTGGCGCGATCGCCGTCGACGAGCGGGCCGGCACGGTGGCGGCAGACATTGTGGAAGGCCTTTATGGTGTCACCGGAACGAACCGCCACCAGCGGATAGCCCGCAATTGTGGCAGCGACTGCATCACCCTCGGCGCCCAACTCCGACGCGTGCGCCATGAACAGCCATGATCGCGCGAAGATCTCCTTGCGTTCGATGGCATGCTGCACCGGATCCCTGTAGCGATCCGCGCGGGCGGTCAGCTGCAGGGGCGGCGCCTGGGTCACGCAGCGGTTCCGCCGACGGTGAGCCCCTCAATGAGAAGCGATGGCTGTCCGACGCCGACCGGCACGCTCTGGCCATTCTTGCCGCACGTGCCGACACCGGTGTCGAGCTTCAGGTCATTGCCGATCATCTTCACGCGGGTCAGCGCATCGGGTCCGTTGCCGATGATCGTCGCGCCCTTGACGGGAGCGCCCACCTTTCCATCCTCGATGCGGTAGGCTTCCGTGCACGAGAAGACGAACTTGCCGTTGGTGATGTCGACCTGGCCACCGCCGAAGTTGACGGCATAGAGGCCATTCTTCACGCTCGAGATGATTTCCTGCGGATCATGCGATCCCGCCAGCATGAACGTGTTCGTCATGCGGGGCATCACCGAGCAGCCATAGGACTGGCGTCGCCCGTTGCCTGTCGGCTTCATGCCCATCAGGCGCGCGTTCTGGCGGTCCTGCAGGTAGCCTTTGAGAATGCCATCCTCGATGAGGACCGTGCGGCTCGTCGGCGTACCTTCGTCATCAACCGACAGCGAGCCGCGACGGGCTTCGAGCGTGCCGTCATCGACAACCGTGACGCCGGGCGAGGCAACGCGTTGGCCAAGCAGGCCGGCAAACGCGCTTGTCTTCTTGCGGTTGAAGTCGCCCTCGAGGCCGTGTCCGATTGCTTCATGCAGCAGGATGCCGGGCCAGCCATTGCCGAGCACGACGGGCATCACGCCAGCGGGGGCCGGAACCGATTGCAGGTTCACGAGCGCCTGGCGCAGCGCTTCGTCGACGCCGGCCTTCCACGTGTCGGGCTTCATGAAGTACTCGAGCGAGCTGCGCCCGCCCATGCCGTGATAGCCCGTTTCCTGGCGGTCGCCTTCGCCAACCACGACGGAAACATTCAGGCGCACCAGCGGACGGATGTCCTGCACGCTGAGCCCGTCGGGGCGCATGATCTGCACCGCCTGCCATTCGGCGTGCAGCGAGCACGATACCTGGCGAACGCGTGAATCCCTGCCGCGCGCATACTGGTCGATGTCGGCCAGCAGCTTCGTCTTGTCGTCGAAGGGTGCGGACTCGATCGGGTTGGAATCCGAATAGAGCTTCACGTTCGTCTTCTGCGGACCTGCCGCCCAGCTGCCCGTGTGGCCGCTCTTCACCGCCTGCACGGCGGCGGCAGCGCGCTTCATGGCGTCTTCGCTGAGGTCCGACGCATGGGCAAAGCCGATCGCTTCGCCCGCAACGGCGCGCAGGCCAAAGCCTTGTGTCGTATCAAAACTGGCAGACTTCATGCGGCCATCGTCAAAGACGAAGCTCTCCGACAGCCGGTACTCGAGGAACAGTTCGCCGTCGTCAGTCCCTTTGAGGGCATCTGCCGTGATCCTCTCGACGGCACCCTTGTCGAGGCCGGTCCGGCTGAAAAACAGGTCATTGACTGACGACATGCTGGCATCACCTCTGGCTATGGACGGCAAAACTAATTTGCTTTCCGCCAAACGTGAACAGCTATTCGGCGACGTTGCGCGACTGTCCTCATGTCGTGAGTTGTGAGGCAGAGGCGGGCGAGGGGTGTCATTCGTCGCAGCATGAGGCAATTTTGCACGCGCAGATTAAACGGACGCCGCGTGGACAAACAATGGGGCCCGTTTTCGGAGAATGGCTGGCAACAGCAGCGGAACACACGCATCCGGCATAGGATGCAACCCTCATTCGGACACGGTCATGCACACCTGTGAGAGTATTGTGGCATAAGGTCGCAATGACTGCCCCATGCCTCCGCCGCTAAATCGCGTCCTCTATCATTGAACTCTTCTGTGCCGAGGAGTCGTACCTTCATCGGCATTTCTCTTTTCGGCTGAAATGGGGCTGTTGAAGCGCATGCGCGCAACCTTGCGAAATGGACTCACGTATATCTCGGCGCTGACCGCGTCGTGCCTCGCCGCCACAGCTGCCTGGGCCCAGCCCACGGAGGGCTCCTATGCGGTCGACAAGCAGGTCACGCTGATGGCGCCGGCAACGGACCACATGCAGAATATCCACGATTTCCACAACTTGGTGCTCGTGATCATCACGGGGATCACCCTGTTCGTGCTCGGCCTGCTGCTGTGGGTGATGGTGCGGTACAACGCCAAGGCAAATCCGAAACCCGCAACGTGGTCTCACAATACCATGATCGAGGTGGTCTGGACCCTGGTGCCCGTGATCATCCTGGCTTTCATCGGCGTCCAGTCGATCCGCCTCCTTTATGACGGCGATGTCGTACCCAGCAATCCGGACCTGACGGTGAAGGCGATCGGGCAACAGTGGGCCTGGTCCTACGAGTACCCCGACCAGGGCATCGGAATCGAACTGTCCGAAATGGCGACCGACGAGGAAGCCAAGGCTGCCGGCGAACCTCGCCTTCTCGCCGTGAAGGAAGGCGGGCGCGTGATCGTTCCCGTGAACAAGGTGGTTCGCGTCATCACGACATCCACCGACGTGATCCACGCCTGGGCCATGCCGGCCTTTGGCGTGAAGGTCGACGCCGTTCCGGGACGCCTGAACGAAACCTGGTTCAAGGCCAACAGGGAAGGCGTGTTCTACGGCCAGTGCTCCGAACTCTGCGGATCGCGCCACGCCTACATGCCCATCGCCGTCGAGGTGGTCAGCCAGGAAAAGTTCGACGAATGGGTCAGCAAGAAGAAATCATCTGCCCGGCTTGAAGACGCATCTACTTCGCTTGCGTCACGCTAAGGGATTGGGAGCTTGAACGATAATGGCGACTGCACACAAAGCTGACAGCCACGACCACCACCCGACGGGTTGGGCGCGCTATCTGTACTCGACGAACCACAAGGACATCGGCACGATGTACATCATCTTCGCGATTTTCGCGGGGTTGGTGGGCGGCGCGCTGTCGGTTGCGATCCGCGCCGAGTTGATGGAGCCGGGCGTCCAGTACTTCACGGGCGACGAGCATCTCTACAACGTGTTCGTGACGGCGCACGCGCTGATCATGATCTTCTTCATGGTCATGCCGGCCCTGATCGGCGGTTTCGGCAACTGGTTCGTGCCGCTCATGATCGGTGCGCCGGACATGGCGTTCCCGCGCATGAACAACGTGTCCTTCTGGCTGCTGCCATTCGCGTTCCTGCTGCTCGTCTTGTCGATGTTCGTCGAAGGCGACTCGGGCGGTCAAGGCGTAGGCGGAGGCTGGACAATGTACGCGCCGCTCTCGACGACAGGGTCGCCGGGCCCGGCGATGGATTTTGCGATCCTTGCGCTGCACGTTGCAGGTGCCTCGTCCATTCTGGGCGCCATCAACTTCATCACCACGATCTTCAACATGCGCGCACCCGGCATGACGCTTCACCG
>JBILMZ010000086.1:0-13018 GCA_044375275.1 Micropepsaceae bacterium
CGGATGTCGGTCTCGTCGTCGACGATCAGCACATCCAGTGCCTGAAGATTGCTTGGCTTGCTCATTCTCATTCACCTGCAAGTTTCATGGCGCCATCAAGGCGCGGAAATGATAGTCGCACCAGCGCACCGCTGTCTCGCGTGGCGCCGGTTTCATCTGTTTTGGCAGCATCTTCAAGGGACAGTGATCCCTTGTGGTCCTCCATGATCTTTTTCACGATCGCCAGTCCCAGCCCCGTCCCCTTGACGCGCTTGGTCACGTAGGGCTCGGTCAGGCGATTGCGGTCTTCCTTGGGAAGTCCAATGCCATTGTCCGCCACTTCCACGGAAACGCGTCCGGCGTCTTGAACTATACGGATCTCGATCCGTCCACCATCTGCGAGTTGCCCTTCGTCGCCATCAATCCCAAAGCGCGCGCGCACGGCCTCGCCGGCGTTCTTCAGCACGTTGGTGAGGGCCTGGCTGACCAGCCGCCCGTCGCACTCGACGGACACGGCTTCATCGGGGACGAGCACCGCGTAGGTAATCTGAGGATTGGCGACACGCTGAAGGAAGACCGCGTGCTTGATGAACTCGCAAATATCCTCCATGGCCATGACGGGTTGCGGCATTCGCGCAAAGGACGAGAACTCGTCCACCATGCGGCCGATATCGCCCACCTGCCGGATAATGGTCTGGGTACACTGCTCGAAAATCTCGGGATCGGTCGAGATCTCCTTCTTGTACTTGCGCCGCAGACGCTCTGCCGAGAGCTGGATCGGCGTCAGCGGGTTCTTGATTTCGTGGGCAATGCGCCGGGCCACGTCCGCCCAGGCCGACGTACGCTGCGCGGAAATGAGGTCGGTGATGTCGTCGAACGTCACCACATAGCCGCTTTCGTCCTCGCCCGAACGCTCGCGGGTGACGCTGACATTGAGGTTGCGGGTCTTGCCTTCCCGGAGAACATCCACGTGGGCCTGCGCCCGACCTTCGGGGCTCGCCATCGCCTGCACGACCAGGTCATTGAATTCGGGAACGACCAGGCCCAGGTCCTTGCCCAGCAACTCCTCGCGGGTCGTGCTCAGCAGCATCAGGGCCGACCGGTTGAACACGTCGGCGCGCCCGTGCCCGTCCAGCCCCACCACGCCCGCTGATACACCCGACAGCACGGCTTCGGTGAATCGGCGCCGGTGCTCGGCCTGGCGGTGGGACTCGATGAGTTCGTTGCGCTGGCTCTGCAGCTGTCCGGTCATGCGGTTGAAGGCGCGGCCGAGGGACGCCAATTCGTCATCGTCATCGGCAAGCGTGACGCGCGCACTGAGGTCACCCTCGGAAACACGCTCCGACGCACCGATGAGGCGGCCGATGGGCATCACGATACGGTTGGCAGTGCCCAACCCGATCCAGATCGCCGTAAAGAGGATGACGAAAGCCACGATGCCGTACATGAGGATGAAGGTGAGCTGGACGTCGTCCCTGTCCTTCTCAAGCCGCTGGTAGTTTTCAACCACCTGCTGCGTGTTGCGCTGGTATTCCAGGATTTGCGGGTTCAGGTTGCGGACGAGGACAATGAAAATGTCACTGTCCTTCTTGATGGTCGTCACGAGTTTGGCAACGGAGCGGATTTGCCCGTCATCATAGTTGATGGACAGCGCAGGCTCGCCGCTGCGCGCCACCGACATCTCGCTCTCGGTGGGCGGCGTAAGTTCGGTAAATCTGGTTTTGGCACTTCCCAGTTCCGTGACCGAGTCATCGACGGGCTCGCGGCTAACCTCGACCGCCAGGATGTCCGCACTCAGCTTGTTCGCGATGTTCTCGAGTATGCGGCCGAACTCGAGCGGATTGATGATCTGCAGGGGGCTGATCGTGTCGATCGTGGAAGCCACAATCAGTGAGTCGTTCCGCAGCTTGCCCGTATGTTCTTCGAAGTAGGCATTCGTGACGGCGAGCGAGTTGTCGACGACCGACCTCACGCCACCACTGAACCAGGCTTCCATGGCGAGGTTGATGGTGATGGCGGCAGCGCCCGCAGTCATGACGACTGGCACAACGGCGATGAGACTGAAGATTGTCACGAGACGCCCGTGCAGCCTGGCACCGGCGGACCCTGCCCGCCTCGCCTGCCAGAGCTGGACCAGTCGCCCGATAACGAGGGCTGCCAGCGCGAACAGCAGGAAGGCCAGCAGCACTGTCAGGTAAAGGCGCACATCCTGCGTCGGCTCGATCGGTGTCGATCCCGTGAGCACCAGATAGGTAAACACGACCGTGATGAGCGACAGCGCAAGCAATACGTAGGTAAGCCACGACGTACGGATCACCCAGAACAGGTTCCGCTGCAGCCAGTCATGCTGTTGCTCTGGTTTGGCCGAAACTGTCATTTTCGGTATCCAGACCATTCCCCGTGTTGTCTATGTCACGCAGATTATCGGCAACACTCGGGTGGCATTATTGCGCCAATGTACCCGTTTGATGACAGTGTTGCCGATTTCCGTTGCTCAGTTACATCACTTCACCCGCGATGGAGGGGAATGTCAAGGCTCCGGATTTTGGCCCTGAGGGTATTTCTGTTTACCCCTAATATCTCCGCGGCCTTGATCTGGTTGCCGCGCGTGAGGCTCAGGCACTTGATGATCAGGGGCCTTTCGACCTCCCTTATGACCCGGTCATGCAACCCAGGATCGGGCATCTGACCGCCCAACTTTGCAAATTGCTCGCTCAGGTAGGTCTCCACGAAGGACGCCAGCGTCAGATCTTCTTCTCCAGGCCGCTTGGGCGGCATCGACGCCTTGGGTTCCTGAAGGACGTTTGCGACCATCTGGCTCGTGATGACGGGCTCGGCATGAATGGCCAGAAGCCGCTGGATCAGGTTCTCCAACTCCCGCACATTACCCGGCCACGAATGGCGCCGCAGGGCCTCGAGCGCGCCCGGATCGATGGATCTGAGAGGCTGGCCCTGCCGTTCAGCCTGCACGAAGAAGTGCTGCACGAGTTCAGGGACATCTTCGGGACGCTCGCGCAGCGCCGGCAGGCGCACCGGCACGACATTGAAGCGGAAGAAAAGGTCTTCACGGAACGCGCCCTGCTCAATGAGCTTCTTCAGGTCGCGATGGGTTGACGCGATGATGCGAACCGAGTGCTTGCCGGACGTTGAGGACAGCCTGACATCGATGTCCTGAAGGGCGCGCACCATGCGTGTCTGCACGTCCATCGGCCAGTCGCCGATCTCGTCGAGGAACAGGGTTCCGCCCTCGGCCTGCCTGATCAGCTCACGCTCTGAGCCATCCGCGCCCAGCGCAGAGCCACCGGCAATAACGAACGGTCCGTGCGCCCGCTTGCCGAAATCATGCAGGGCGCGTGCGACAAGTTCTTTTCCTGTCCCCGATTCACCCGTGATCAGCACGGTGAGATCCGATTGCGTCAGGCGCGCAATGACCCGATAAATCTCCTGCATCGCAGCCGAACGCCCCACGATGGGCAGTTCGTTGCTGACAAAGGGGCGCTCCCCGGTCTTGCGTATGGGGCTACGCGACTGCATGGCCCGGCGTACGACATTGACCATCTCATTCAGGTCAAACGGCTTGGGCAGGTATTCAAAAGCGCCACACTCGGTCGCGTTGATCGCCGTCATGAGCGTGTTCTGCGCGCTCATCACAATCACGGGAAGGTCCGGACGCTGTTTCTTCAGCTTGGGCAGCAATTCGAAGGCATTCTCGTCCGGCATCACGACATCGGTGATGACGATGTCTCCTTCGCCCGCCGAAGCCCAGCGCCACAGCGTGGCCGCGTTGCCGGTTGTCCTGACGAGGAACCCGGCCCGCATGAGCGCATGGTTCAACACCGTCCTGATCGAGGCATCGTCGTCAGCGACGATGACGGTACCGAGATTCATGGCCTTTTCTCCTGGTCGGGCCGGTACATCGGGAGCCTGGCCCGGAACACCGTACGCCTTGGTTCGGATTCACATTCGACAGTGCCGCCATGGTCGCTGATGATCTTGGCGACGATGGCAAGGCCCAGCCCCTGCCCCTTGGGCTTGGAGGTGACAAAGGGTTCGAAGAGCGACTGCCTCACGCCATCGCTGAGCCCGGGCCCATTGTCGCGAACCGAAATCTCCAGCGGTAGCGACGTGCGCGCCCGCGAATTGCCAACGGCCAGATGCACGCCGGCCTTGAAAGACGTCTGCAATATGATCTCCGCATCAGGCTGACCCTGAAGCGCATCCGCCGCATTCTTCACCAGGTTCAGGAAGACCTGCACGAGGCCGTCCCTGTCGCCTGCCACAGGCGGCAATGACGGATCGTACATTTCCTGGAAGTGCACCGACTTGGCAAAGCCCGACAGGGCCAGTCTTTTGACGTGATCAAGCACCTCATGGATGTTGACTGGCTTCGGCTCAAGCCGCCGCTGGTCCGTGAACACTTCCGTGCGGTCGACGAGGTTGCGGATGCGCTCGATCTCGTCGCAGATCAGCTTCGTGAGCGACCGGTCGGCTTCCGATGCATTCTGTTCAATCAGTTGCGCGGCACCCTTGATGCCGGCCAGCGGGTTCTTGATTTCATGCGCCAGGATGGCCGCCATGCTGGCAACCGAATTGCCCGCGTGCTTCTGCGTCAGGTGCCGATCAATCTTCATCGCGATGGACCGCTCCTGAAGGATCACCAGCACCGCGCCCGGAAGATCGCCCACCGGTGTCACGGTCGCATCCACCACGCGCTCGCCCTGCTTGGGCAACATGACGGTAATGCCGTACTCGCTGGCGGCCACGCCCCGCTTGCGCGCATTCTCGATCAGGATCAGCAAGGGGCTGTTCGGCACCAGCAGCTTCGTGAAGCTGTTGCGCATCATCACGGCCGTGCTGATATCGAAGAAAAGTTCAGCCGCCGGATTGGCGAAGAGCACCCGCTCGTTGATCTCCAGGCACAGGATCGGATACGGCAGCGCCGTCAGCATTGCTTCGTGCAGGAAGGCAGGTGCGGATCTCGCCTGGATATCAGCCGGGCTCATGCGGCCTCCGCATGCTGGCCCGACGCAATGCGCTCAAGAACGACTTCGGCATTTGTGCTGCGCACCAACTCGTCACGAACCGCTTTGGGCAGCCCGGCCTGTTCGGCATACCAGCCCAGGTGCTTCCTGATCACCCGGCGTCCCAGTTCGTCGCCATAGTGGCGCAGCGAGTGCCTGAACTGCTTGAGGGCCAGCTCCCACTTCCAGGCATCGTCCGGATCCGGGCGCACCGGGCGCCCATCGACCATGTCCTGCATCTGCATGAGGCGCCACGGCGCGCCAAAGGCCCCCCGCCCCACGAGCACGCCGTCTGCGCCCGTCACGGCCAGAATGTCCCGTGCATGTTCGGGCGTCACCACATCACCATTGGCGTAAACCGGAATCGTGACGGCCTGCTTGACCTCGGCAATGCGCTCCCAGTCAGCGCGCCCCTCGTAGAACTGGCACCGCGTGCGCCCATGCACACTCACCGCCTGAACACCAATGTCCTGCAACGCCTGAGCAAGCTCTGGTGCATTCAGCGTTTGGTCGTCCCAGCCCAGCCTCATCTTGACGGTCACCGGCACCTTCACGGCATCGACGACCGCGCGCGCGATCGAAACTGCCAGTTCGGGCTCGCGCATCAGTGCCGAGCCGCAGAGGCCACCGACGACTTTCTTGGCAGGGCAGCCCATGTTGATGTCGATGATGTCGGCGCCCGCCGCTTCGGCATGCAACGCAGCCTCTCCCATGCTCTCGGCATCGCGACCCGCGAGTTGGATCCCGAACGGACCTTCGTCGCTGTCTGACTTGAGCCTGAGCACGGCCGCGCGCCGATCCCGGAGCAGTTCGCGGCTTGCCACCATTTCAGAAAACACGAAGCTGGGCCCGCACGCGCGAACGGCCGCGCGGAACGGCGCGTCGGTGACACCGGCCATTGGCGCCAGGATGACCGGCCGTTGCCCCTGGCGCTCTTGCATTATGCCCATTTTTTGTGCATAACCGTATTGCCCAACTTTCAGTCAAATTATCGCGATCGTTTGGTGCTGGCAAGTGGAATTTCGCAAGCGCAGCATAGGCAATTCTTGACGTGGCTAACCGGACAACCTCCAAAGGCACATGCAAAAAACTGAACCGTGCATCGCCTTGATCGTTGCTGCCGGCCAGGGCCTCCGGGCCGGAGGCGGCTTGCCGAAACAGTTCCGGCCAGTGGCTGGAAAATCCGTGCTGAGACGAAGCATCGAGGCCTTTCTGAACCACCCGGCGATCACGCTCGTGCAGGTCGTCATCTCGCCTGAGCAGCGGGAGTTCTACGACGCGTGCGTCGCGGGCCTGAACCTGCCCGAGCCAATACCCGGAGGCGCCTCACGTCAGGATTCAGTCTTTGCGGGCCTCGCCGCCATTGTCGGCCGCAAGCCAGCCACTGTCCTCATCCACGACGCCGCCCGCGCGCTTGTGGATCCCGGCACGATCACCGCCGTTTGCGCCGCGCTGGAACACCATGAGGCCGTCCTCCCCGCCCTGTCCGTCGCCGACACGCTGAAGCACATCGGCACGACCCACGTCCGGGGGACACTGCCCCGCGAAGAGATGGCGCTTGCCCAGACGCCCCAGGGCTTTCATTTCGAAAAGATCATGAGCGCCCATCAGCACGCACGTGGTAAGGCGTACACGGATGATGCCTCGATTGCGGAGGCAGCCGGCATGGCTGTCCACGTCGTCCCCGGCACCAGATCAAACTTCAAGCTGACCACTCCCGAGGACTTCGTGATCGCCGAACAGATGCTCTTGGGCCGGATGGGTCCGCGGATCGGAACCGGCTTCGACGTACACCGCTTTACCGACGGTGACCACGTCTGGCTTTGCGGCGTGAAGGTACCGCATTCAAGGGGACTTGAAGGTCACTCTGACGCCGACGTAGGCCTTCACGCCCTGACGGATGCCATCCTCGGCGCCGCCGCACTTGGTGACATCGGACAGCACTTCCCGCCCTCGGACATGAAGTGGAAGGGGGCGGCTTCTCATGTGTTTCTCGCCCATGCTGCTACCCTCCTCAGGGAGCGGGGCGGCGTTCTCGAAAACGTGGATGTGACCGTGATCTGTGAGCAACCCAAGGTGTCTCCGCACCGGGATGAAATGGCAAAAACCATTGCGTCGATCCTCGGCATCGACCGGGAACGCGTCAGCGTCAAGGCCACCACCACCGAAGGCCTGGGCTTCACCGGTCGCAAGGAAGGCATCGCCGCTCAGGCCGTGGCGATGGTGCGCCTGCCATGATCACCCCCATGAAGATCGCCTCGCTGCCCGAAGGCCGCCGCCTGACCGAACCCATGACGGCCATCGTCACCTTCTTCGGCGCCGGCTTGCTGCCCGTTGCCCCGGGAACCTGGGGATCGCTGGCCGCCCTGCCCTTCGGCATTTTGCTGGCATGGATCGGCGGCTGGCAGCTTCTGCTGGTGGCAGCTGTTGCGGCAGCAGGCGTCGGCTACATGGCAACCGATGCCTATGTCCATCTCACCGGGCGCGAAGACCCGCCGGAAGCGGTAATCGACGAAGTCGCAACCCAATGGATGGTCATGGCCTTCGTGCCGATGACAGTGGTAGGCGTTCTCTGCGCGTTTTTCATGTTTCGCCTCTTCGACACGATCAAGCCATGGCCCGCAAGCTGGGCGGACCAGGAGCTCGAAGGTGGTGCCGGCGTGATGCTGGATGACCTGATCGCCGGCGTGTTTGCGATCCCGCCTTTGCTGGCGCTCGATATCATGGGATTCTTCTGAAGTGTCGACAGGCTCTCATCAGCAACTCGCCGAACGCGTACTCGCCGAGGCGCGCAAACGCGGGCTGAAGATCGCCACTGCCGAAAGCTGCACCGGCGGCATGGTCAGTGCCGCCCTGACCGACATTGCAGGCTCGTCAGACGTCTTCGAGCGCGGCTTCGTGACCTACTCCAATGAAGCAAAGCAGGCCATGCTGGGCGTGCCCGCCGAAACCATCGCCGCACACGGCGCTGTCAGCACCGATACTGCGCGCGCCATGGCCGAAGGTGCAATCCGCAACTCCCGTGCGGACATCGCGGTGGCGATCACTGGCGTGGCAGGCCCAGGCGGTGGTTCGGCAGAAAAGCCGGTCGGCCTCGTTTGCTTTGCGATTGCACGGAAGGACAAGGCAACACTGGACCACCGCCAGCTATTCGCGGACGGCGGACGCACCGCGATCAGGCTGGACGCAACGCGAATGGCCCTTGAAATGCTGCTGAACGCCACGACACGCTAGGTCGTGCCTGTGGCCGTGTCCGGGTTGGGCTGCGTGGCCGGCGCCGCAGTGACCCCATAAATCTTGTGAGCGCGCTGCTCGAAGGATTCCGTCATCTTCCGGATGGCCCTGGTAAAGACGCCGCTGATCAGCGTCTCCAGCGTCTTGCTCTTGAACTTGAAATCGATGTCGAAGTCGACCTCGCACCCCTTGTCATTCGCGATGAAGACCCAGCGATTGGTGAGGTGCTCGAAGGGTCCCTGGAGATATTCGATGACGATCGTGTTGTCGGCCGGGCTCAACTTCACGCGGCTCGTATACTGTTCACGGAAAGCAGCAAAGGCCGCGATGAGGTCAGCCGTAAAAGAGAACTCATCACGCGACCTTATACGCGTCGCGACGCACCACGGCAGGAATTCCGGATAGCGCTCGACATCCGCGACCAGGGCAAACATCTGTTCCGGTGAATACGGAACCTGGCGCTTTTCATGATGACGTGGCAATCGAACCGCCATTGAGCTGGGCCTGGCGCGCGGCACGCAGTTTCTCGAAGTCGTCGCCGGCAAGATAGGAAGACCGCGTGAGCGGAGTCGCCGCAACCATCAGGAATCCTTTCGCGCGCGCGATCTCCGCGAGACCCTCAAACTCTTCCGGCGTCCAGAAGCGGTCGATCGCTGCATGGCGCGGTGAAGGCTGCAGGTATTGCCCGATGGTGATGAAATCAACGCCGGCAGCGCGCAGGTCATCCATCACCTGCATGATTTCCTCGCGCGTCTCGCCGAGGCCAACCATCAGTCCCGACTTCGTGAAGGTCGCGCGATCAACTTCCTTTGCCTGTTGCAGCAACCGGAGGCTTACGAAGTAACGCGCACCCGGCCGGATCTTCAGATAGAGCCGTGGCACAGTCTCGAGGTTATGGTTGAACACGTCGGGACCGGCTGCGATGACTGTCTCCAGTGCGCCGGGCTTGCGCAGGAAGTCCGGCGTGAGAACTTCAATCGTGGTCTTCGGCGACGCCTGCCGGATGGCACGGATGGTATGTGAAAAATGCGCGGCGCCACCATCGCCGAGGTCGTCCCGGTCAACGGAAGTGATCACGACATGCTCGAGCCCAAGCTGGGCGACGGCGGCAGCAACCTTGTCGGGCTCGCCGGCATCGAGCTGGCCAGGAATTCCCGTCTTGACGTCACAGAACGCGCAGGCGCGCGTGCAGGTGTCGCCCATGATCATGAATGTCGCGTGCTTCTTGGACCAGCACTCCCCGATGTTCGGGCAGCCAGCTTCCTCGCACACGGTATGCAGGCCGTGCTCGCGCACGATGGCCTTCGTCTCGGAAAACACCTTCGATCCTGGTGCTTTGACGCGTATCCAATCCGGCTTGCGTTGAATGGGGTTAACGGGCCGGTCGCGCTTTTCCGGGTGCCGGAGGGCGCGCAGGTCTTTGCTGTTCTGGTCGAAAACGGTGGGCATGGCGCACCATATACGCTGAAAACGGGAGAATCGACCACGTGGCCATTCATCCCCGTGGAGAATCCCGTTAACTTCAAGGCCGGATTCGCGGGATTCTTTCCGCAAAACTAACCCAGGCCTTGCTTGAGACTTGGGCAATGTTACCTTATCTGAAATAAATCGTGAGCGGCGCTAGACCGCAATGGAGGAAAGCTCATGTCTGTTCCTGCATTCCAATCGGAATCTTCCCGATCCCCGTTCGATATCAAACGCACGCAAAAGTCGCTGATCTCGGCACTGATCGAGGCCCGCAGCAAGTTCGGTGGAAAGACGGTGGCCATCTGGGACGCCGATGACCGCCAGATCACCTATGACGAGATCGTCCGCGCGTCCTTCGCCCTCGGCAGCGCCATGCGCAAATATGCCAAGCCCAAGGAAAGCGTGGGCGTGATGCTCCCGACCGGCGTGGGCTCGGTCCTCGCCTTCTTTGCCATTCACGCCTTTGGCCGCGTGCCGGCCATGCTGAACTTCACGGCAGGTGCCCGCAACCTCAAGGCCGCCTGCGCCGCCGGCGAGATCAAGGTCATCGCGACCGCTCGACGCTTCGTCGAGCTCGCCAAGCTCGAGCAGCTCATTGAAGAACTGTCGACAGTCGCGACCATCGTCTACCTCGAAGACGTGCGCGAGAAACTGTCCATCGTCGACAAGGCCGCAGCCATCATCGGCTCGCTTCTGCCTGCATGGGTCTTCGAGAAATGGCCCCACCACGACGAAACGGCGGTCATCCTTTTTACTTCAGGGACGGAGGGCGACCCCAAGGGTGTGGTGCTCAGCCACGGCAACGTGCTCGCCAACATTGAACAGGTGCGTGCCCATATCGACCTCTACCCAGGGACCGACGTCCTGTTTAACCCGCTGCCCACATTCCACTGCTTTGGCCTGACGGTTGGCGCACTGATGCCGCTTCTGGTCGGCATCAAGACGGTGTGCCATCCCTCCCCGCTTCACGTGAAGGAAATCACCAAGCGCGTGCGCGTGACCAAGGCGACGATCCTTCTCGCGACAGACACATTCATTTCGCAATACGCGCGCGCCAGCGACGAAGGCGACCTGGCCTCACTGCGCCTCGCCGTCTGCGGTGCTGAACGCGTCCGCGATGAAACACGCGCCCTCCTCCGCCGCCGCTGCAACATGGAAATCCTCGAAGGCTACGGCGTGACGGAAGCCGCTCCCGTCGTTGCCGCCAACCAGCCCGGCGCCAACAAGCTGGGCACGGTAGGCAAGCTGATGGCAGGCATGGAGTACCGACTCGAACCGGTCGAAGGCATCCCGAATGCCGGCCGCCTCTATGTCCGTGGTCCCAATGTCATGAAGGGCTACCTGAAGCCCGACCAGCCCGGCGTGCTGCATCCCCTGGCGGATGGCTGGCACGACACGAGCGACGTGGTGGCGATCGATGATGACGGCTTCATCGCCATCCGGGGTCGCGTGAAGCGCTTCGCCAAGATCGGCGGCGAAATGGTCTCCCTGGCGGTTGTCGAAAACTGCGCCTCGGCGCTGTGGCCCGACAACATGCATGCTTCTGTCGCGTTGCCCGACGGGCGCAAGGGCGAACAGATCGTGCTCATCACCGACGCCAAAGCCGCGAACCGTGCTGAAATCGTCGCTTGGGCGCAGAACCACGGCGTGCCGGAACTTTCAGTCCCGAGGCGCGTCATCATCGTGGACCAGGTACCGGTACTTGGCACAGGCAAGACCGATTATGGCTCGGTAACGCGCGTCGCCAAGGAGCACGTCGCCGCTCTCGAAGCCCGCGCAGCGGAGTAGCGAAGAAATCTCAGAAACCGCCAACGATGCCTGCTTCCGAATTCTGCGTTCTGCTGGTGCTAAAAAATGAATGAAGGCCCTGTTGCGTCGCCACTCCCGATCTCTTGCTACATCAGAACGAAGAACGAAGAGCACTTCATCGAGAAAACCATTCTCGCCGCACGGAAGATCTGTGCCGAAGTCATCATTGTCGACAGTGGTTCCACGGATCGAACTGTCGCTCTGGCAAAGGCTGCAGGGGCACGTATCGTCCACCAGCCTTGGCTGGGAAACGGATTCCAGAAGCGAGCGGGCGAAGACGCGTGCAACAATGACTGGGTTCTTGACCTGGACGCCGACGAAGTCATTTCACCGGAACTCGCGGAAGAAATTCGAACCGAGTTCGCTGAACTGAAGCCAAAGCACTCGGTCTATCAGGTCAAGCTGATAACAGTGCCACCCGTTGGCGAACCCTGGCACAATTTTTTGGTCGTCGTCCGCTACAAGCTCTACGACCGTCGCCTGCATCGCATGCCAGCCAGTGCAGCGTGGGATCAGATGGAACTTTCCGCCGGAACAACATTTGGCGTGCTGAAAGGTGTGCTCTGGCATTTTTCGTTCCGAAATCTCGAGCACATCGTGGAAAAGCTCAATGGTGTAAGCACGCGACGTGCTCAATCCACAAAGGAAGTGTCTGCCTGGTCCATGCAGATGCGGATATTTTTCGCGATGCCATTCTACTTCTTCAAGGCCTACATAGTCAGGGGAAGATGGAGAGCCGGAACCTATGGCTATGCAATGGCCCGGATATCCGCTTACGGCAGGTGGCTGCGTGACGCCAAACGGTATGAGGCGTGGATGATCCGCAACGAAAACCGCAAATCCGCCAGCTTGGCGGAGCAGAAATCAGTCAGCAACGACTAGAGAATTGAACACGTCCTGCAGGCGACGATCAAACCGGGCTGTACTGAACTCGTCACTGCAAATCCTGTCATGACCCGCAGCAGACAGCTTCATCCGGAGAGCCTGGGACTCCATCAAACCAGAGACATGGCTGCTCAGGGCGTCTACATCTCCAGGCTCAAACATCAACGCTGCCGGACTGCTTCCCACGATCTGCAGCGGCCCATTGCACGCCGAAGCGACGCATGGAACGCCGTGCGCCATCATTTCGCAGAGAGCATATCCAAAACTCTCCACGCGCGAGGTGAGGCAGTAAATATCAGTTCTGTTGGCCAGATCAGAAACTGACTGCCACCCGATAAACTCGGCAGGATCTCCCAGTTGAGCATTCAACTGGCGCAACTGCGTCTCTTGCTCTCCCGCGCCGGCAATCAAAAACAATGCCGATGGGTAGACGCTCTTCAATCTGCCCGCCATCTGGATGAAGTCCTCCACACCCTTGCGGGCAACCAGCCTGGCAGCGGTAGACACCACCAGTGGGCCATTTTCTCGCTTCAAGAACAGGTTTTCCGACTGCGGACACTCAAAATAGTGGGGAAGCAAGTGAACACTGACTTTGGGAAGGGCAAGTCTGGCAGCGTGTGCGG
>JBILMZ010000279.1:0-3706 GCA_044375275.1 Micropepsaceae bacterium
TCATGATGATCGAGCGCGGAATGGTCCAGGGTGGATTCAGGACGATCGAATCGATGACGCTCGAAAGCTCTGGCGTCTCGTGCTTCGGCGCCCCCACGACCACATTCATGGTCATGAAGGCAAAGCCGTCCCGATACAGCACTGCCGTTGCAGCGGGCAGGTTCACCTCGACGCGGGTCGCGGGCATGTCCCTCAACGTCCTGCGAAGTCTCTCCAGGTTGAGCGAAATGCTGGCGATGCGCTCACCTAAGGACACGTTGAGCCTTTGCAGGGTCTTTGCGTTCAGCTCGCCATCGGCCTTGAGCCCGTTGCGCCACTGGAACCGGGAAAGCGCCCCCTGGAGGTCTTCATCAATCCGCCCGGAACCGCTGTCGTGCGCGAGGTCGCCTTCCGCATGAAGGCGCCGCCGCAACGCTTCGAGGCCGCCTTTGCGGCCACGCTGGCGCAGGATCGAGGGGGGAAGCTGTTCCCAGCCTCCATTTTCAGCGATCTGGCGATACCGGGACAGGGCGCCTTGCAGTTGCACATAGGCGGGATACTGGGGCGCCAGTCCCGTCATCCACTCCCGGACCGACGATCCGTAGAGGGCGTCCATCAGTCCGTCCATGATCTCCTGCGATGACAGGCGATCTGCGGGTTCATCAGAGGTTTTTTCCCCGTTCCAGCCCAGGCCACCGGTCACAAATCTCGCGTATTTGAGCGCCGCATCGGTCAGCAGGATGTCCCGGACCGTGGCCTCATCAGCGGTGGCAGCCGGCAGGGACCAGTCGAAACTGTCCGCGTGAAAGAGTTCAGGGGAAAGACCGTGCTCGGCCGCTGCACGGATTGCGTCGACCAGCTGGCTGGTGTTCTGGCCTGACCAGGCGCACTCGAGGCCATGGGCGTCGTAGAAGCGCCGAACGGTTGGCAGGTCCACAAGCTGCAGCAGGCGAGCGCTGTTGAGCGTCCGGGAGATGTCGGGGCAGGCGGGGGCGCCGCGACTCGTGGAAGGTTCATATCCAGGCTCCTCCGGGTAGGTCTGTCCCTCGACCTGCTGTGGCTCGGCAGATGCCGGTGACACAGAGAGAAGGGACACAAAACCCGGCGCCGCGAAGGTCGCCGCAACAGAAAGTCGGACAAGCCAGAAACGCATGGCCCGCATCATCATTTACACCCCGAAGCAGAAGCCGTGAACTTACAGCAAAACAGTGATTCTCAACACTAAATCCGCCTGTGGATGACGAGGCGGGTGGGGCACGCAGAAATTGTCCCGCCGCATTCATTGCAGCTTTGAGACATAAATCGGTCACGTTTGAGGGCAAGTGTCGGGACGACCGCAAATCCTCATTTTTTCTTTGAACGATGTGCTAACAACCGCTTCGGTTCTTGAATAGACTGGGACCAGAAATTCCACTCCGGGGACAATTCATGTCACGCTTGATGATCGTGCTGGCCGTCGTTGCTGCACTGATGTGCTCGATCTTTGTTTCAAGCCGCTGGTTCGCCCAGTCGGGTACGGCCGTCTTTGAGGATGAGGGCGGCTTCCTGCTGGGAAGCGGTAGCGACTTGTCCCTGGCTTCGCCACCATCCGGGGACACCACTGCGACCCCCGTCACATCCGGACCTGAGCTGTCTGCGCCGTATTTTGCCTTCCGCCGTCTTGAAGTCCAGACGTCAGGCGAAGAACCCGAGGCCTGTCTTGTCTTTACACGCAAGCTCGATGGCAGCGGCAACGTGAAGTACGAGGACTATCTCAAATTCGATCCCGAAGTGACATTTGCCCTGCGCGTCACCGAAGACCGCCTGTGCATTCAGGGGCTTGCCTTTGGAGAAACCTACACGCTCGCACTGAAGGAAGGGCTGCCTGCGGTTGGCGAGGAAAAGCTGACCAAGTCGGAATCATTCCCGGTTGAATTGCGCGACAAGCCTTCGCTCGTGCGTTTTGGCAACGGCCTCGTGCTCCCGCGCGACACGGCTGACGGCGTCCCGATCACGACTGTCAACGTCGCCAGGCTCGACATAAAGGTCATCCGCGTCGGTGACCGCCTGCTGTCCCAGTTGCAGACCGGGGTGGTGGACCAGCGTGAATTCTACGAATACGATCGCGACACGATCCAGAACGAACAGGGGCAGCTTGTCTGGGAAGGGCAGCTTTCCGTTCCGAATAACCGCCGCAATGATGAAGCCATCACGCTGTTCCCGCTGCGCAAGGCGCTGAAGCAGACACTGCCTGGCGCCTACCTCGTCGTGGCGACCGATGCGGCAGCCAAAACCGCAACTGACGAGAACGAGACATGGAAGCCGTCATCGGCGCAGTTTGTGGTCAACACCGACATTGCGCTGACAAGCTTCCGTGGCAAGGACGGGCTGAATGTGTTCGCGCGATCCCTGAAAAGCGCAGAGCCTTTGTCCGGCGTGACACTCGCGCTGGTGGCCCGCAACAACGAAGAGCTCAAGCGCGTTACAACGGGTTCGGACGGCCGTGCGACCTTTGACGCGGCGCTGACGCGGGGCAAGGGCGGTTCCGAGCCTGTCGTCATCATGGCCTACGGCGCTGGAGCGGACTTCACCTACCTGGATCTTCGCCGTCCCGCCTTCGACCTGACGGATCGCGGCGTGGAAGGCCGCACGAATCCGGACCAGATCGACGCCTACATGTACACGGATCGCGGCGTTTATCGTCCGGGCGAAACCGTCAATGTGACGACCATGCTGCGCGACCAGCAGGCCAAGGCCATCACCAACACGATGCTGACCTTTGTCCTGTCGCGGCCCGACGGGCTTGAAGCGAAGAAATGGACGCAGAAGAATCTTGTTGGTGGTGGCGTGCACGATCCCGTCACGCTCACCAACACGGCGCCGCGCGGTCGCTGGCAGGTAGCTGCCTATGTCGACCCGAAGGGAGAGCCGATCGGACGCGTGGCATTCGACGTCCAGGACTTCGTGCCCCAGAAGCTCAAGGTGGAACTGAAGCCGGCCCAGAAGATCCTGCGTCCGGGTGAAGTTGCGACCGTCGACGTGTCGGGGCGCTTCCTTTATGGCGCACCGGCCGCCGGACTCGGCGGCGAAGGCACGCTGACGATCACGTCCGACGCGACGCCGTTCGATGACATCCCTGCACTCAAGGGCTTTGTGTTTGGCAAGGTCGACGAGACCTTCCAGGGCACGCAGGTCACGATGGCGGTCACTGAAACTGACGCCCAGGGAAAGACGAAGGCGACCGCAGCGATTGATGCGCTTGCGGAAACAACCCTGCCGCTGCGCGCCGACATGACGATTTCGATCTATGAACCAGGCGGGCGGACAACATCCGACCAGATCTCGCTGCCGGTCCGCACGCGCGACACGCTGATAGGCGTGCGTCCAGGCTTTGACTGGAACTCGGTTCAGGAAAACACGCCCGCAAACTTCGAAGTGCTGGCTGTCGACGAACTCGGCAAGCAGAAGGCGCTGCGTAACGTTTCATGGGAACTGGTCTTCGAGGACATCGACTATCGCTGGTACCAGGTCGACAATGACTGGAAGTACGAGCGCGTCGTGAATGACCGTATCGTTGCCGGCGGAAAGACGGATCTCACGTCTTCGGCGCCCTTCAAGATCTCCAAGCCGCTGCCTTGGGGTTCATACCGCCTGACCGTAGCTGACCCGCAGGGCGGCGCGACGACGGCCTACCGGTTCTGGTCGGGCTGGGGCAATGGTGCGGATAATGACCGTCCGGATCGCGTTG
>JBILMZ010000087.1:0-13007 GCA_044375275.1 Micropepsaceae bacterium
GCAAAACTCAGTTGAGACGTTGTTTTGGCCGCCATCGAATCATCTCCTGGATACCCAAAAACTGAATCACAGATCGATAATTCTGCAAACTTCCCGCTTTAGCGGGGGAGGTGGCTGCGCATCGCGGGACGCGATGCTGCAGACGGAGGGGGGCCGTGCAGCTGGCTATGTGTTCAAGCACGGCATCAAGGTTGCGATAAATGTCTTCGTTGCAGATGCGGACGACGCGCCAGCCATTCGCCTCCAGATAGGCCGTACGTCGGCGATCATGGCTGCGTCCTTCATCAGTCCAGTGCGTGGGTCCATCGACTTCGATCACCAACCGCGCCGCGATGCAGGCAAAGTCCGTGATGTACGGCCCAAGCGGATGCTGGCGCCTGAAGCGTAACCCGCCCTGTCGGCCCTTTCTCAGGAAGGACCAGAGAATGACTTCTGCATCCGGCATGGTGGACCGGAGGGACTTGGCGTGTCGCGCGGCTTTGGTTGTGTTCTTTCGCATGGCGCGGTTCGAACACGTGGGTGCGATTCATGCGAGCTTGAGATTGTAACAGAATGTCGTGCCTCCCCTCCCGTGCAGCACCTGCGGTGCGCACGTACTCCCCTCGCTGAAGCGAGGGGAGAAACCGCTGTGATGGTGGAAAGCGCTCACTCCCCGGTTTCCTCCACCGCTTTAGCGGGGGAGGTGGCTGCGCATCGCGCTCGCGCGATGCTGCAGACGGAGGGGGGCTGTGATTACAGGATGTGGCCGAGGAACGGCCAGGCGACCAAGCCGCCGATGGCGAGTTCGACCACGATGCCGGCAAAGTTCGCAGGTGTCGGGGCGCGGTCGATGACTGCGGAGAGAATCCTCGCGAAGCCTGCCATCAGCCATGCCGACGCCAGAGCGAGGAACGCGTGGGGTTCCTGGGTCACAAGCGCATAAAGCGACATGCCGATGAAGATGCCGCCATAGGTCGCGCGTACCTCGGAGATCGAGTGCGCGAGGCCTGGCACAAGCTGGAGGCCGACGAGGCGCAGGCCCGCCTGCGGGTATACGAAGCTGAGGAGGCCGAGGGCGAGGCTCGCGAACGCGGCGATCAATGATGTCAATTCCATGGGTGCATCTCCTTCCTGCGACTAGACAAGACCGGCCTTGCCGGCCAGCGCCTTCAGGGAGACCTGCGGGCGCGGACCGAAGTGCGAGATCACTTCTGCTGCCGCAATGCCGCCGAGCCTGCCACACACATCCAGTCCCAGGCCCCGCGAAGTGCCGAAGAGGAAGCCGGCTGCAAACTGGTCGCCGGCGCCTGTCGTGTCGACGACGCGCTCGACGGGTTCGGCGTCGATGATGTGGACTTCGCCATTGCCAACGATCACTGCGCCCTTCTCGGAGCGCGTGATGGCGGCGGTCTTGCCCCACTTGCGGAATGCCTGCAAGGCGCCGTTGAAGCTGTCCGTCTGGAACAGCGACTTCGCTTCTTCCTCATTGGCAAAGACGATGTCGATGTCGCTCTTGAGGAGATCGAGGAACTCCTCGCGCCAGCGGCCGACGCAAAACGGATCGGACAAAGTAAAGGCGACGCGGCGCGATGCTGCACGGGCATGAGCAATGGCCGTGCGGATCGCCGCCTTTGTCGTCGGCGCATCCCAGAGGTAGCCCTCGATGAACAGGATGCTGGAATCGGCGATCAGCGCTTGTGACATGTCGGCTGCATGCAGATCGGATGCGCATCCAAGGAACGTGTTCATGGAGCGCTGGCCATCCGGCGACACAAGGATGTGGCTTGACGCTGTCGCCACCGTGCCGGCAACAGGCTTTGCATCAAAGGCCACTCCCGCCTTGCGGATATCGGCCATGAAGACCTGCCCCAGCCGGTCGTCATTGACCTTGCCGATGAAAGCGGCCCGGCCGCCCAGCGAGGAAATGCCTACCAACGTGTTGGCTGCGGAGCCGCCCGAGGCCTCGACCGCACCCTGCATGGATTTTCCCAGAAGTTCCGCGCGGAAACTGTCCACCAGTGTCATGGCGCCCTTGGCAATGCCGTGCTCATTCAGGAAGCCGTCCGTGGTGGAGGCCAGAATATCTACAATCGCGTTGCCGATCCCGAGCACGTCGAATTTTGCTTGATGCATTGCCGTTTCCTTATAATTTCCGCGACACCGATTGGCGGTGAGGTACAGTATCGCCGACCGTCGCACAACCGCAGCCGGAAGCCGCTTCATGTTCTCCAGTGCCGCAGCCGCCCTGTCGCAAATGTTCGATGCCCGGTTCCGTGGCGTCCTGGTGCTCGGGATCGGGGGCACCATCGCCCTCTTCTTCGGGCTGCTGTTCGGCCTGCAGTGGATCGTCTCAAGCGTGCCGGACTTCGGGATGAGCTGGGTGCAGGAAGCCTATCGCATCATCTCGGCGTCGCTGCTGACAATTGCCTTCATCTTCCTGGGCGTCCCCGTGGCCCAGACCTTTGCCAGCATATTCCTTGACCGCATCGCACATGCCGTCGAGGGCAAGTACTATCCCGACGCCAAACACGGCGAAGGCACCGGCTTTTGGGGGATGTTGCGGGCGGGGCTGGTATTTGCTGGCATCAGCTTCGTGCTCAACCTGCTTTCCATTCCGGTGACACTCGCGTCGTTCGGCATCGGGGCGGCGGTGATGTTCTTCGTGAACGGCTATCTTGCCGGCCGAACGTTCTTCGAGCTCGCCGCCTTGCGCCACATGCAGCCCTCGGAAGCACGTCAGTTGCGGCGGCGCCATCGTGTGCGCCTGTTCATGGGCGGTGCCCTGATCTCGCTGTTGTCGATGATCCCGATTCTGAATTTCTTCGTGCCGCTGTTCGGCGCCGCCATGATGACCCACGAATTCAACAAACTTGCGAAAGGCTGAGGCATGAGTTCCGTTCTGCGCCGCGTTGCCGCCACGCTTTGCATTTGCACGACCCTTGGCGCCTGCCAGACCATCAATGACCTTTCAGGTTCGGGCCCTGACACGCCACCTCCCGTCACGGTCGATGCGCCCGCGCCGCCTGTGACGGCGCCCGTCGCTGCTGCCAGTGATGCCGGCCGTGGCGGATCGCTTTCCGGCATGAAGGGTGACCAGCTGCTGTCGCTTTGGGGCGAGCCGACGCTTCGCCGCAAGGAAACCGGATCGGAGCTGTGGACCTTCGGCAAGCCACGCTCCACCTGCTCCCTCCTCGTCTATCTCTATCCCGACAACAGCGGACAGCTGACCGTCATGCGCGGCGAGGCCCTGCCAGGTGGCGCCGGCGATGCAGCCATCGACAGCTGCGCGCGTGCCAACAGCCTGTCTTCGGTGAAGCCCGTCAGCTGACGCGCGCCTAGAACGTCTTTTCGAATGGCGCGAAGTCGGCGCGGCCTTCGACTTCGCGAAAATGGTTCAGCGCGGCGTACACACTCGGAAAGGCGAGTTCATTCCAGGGAATCTCCTCCCAGGCGAAAAGCCTGACCTCGAGGCTCTCTGTCCCCACACCAAATTCCTCGCGCGCGAGCGTGGCGCGGTAGATCAGCTGGACCTGCGAAATGCGGGGGACCGCGTATACACCCAGCAGGCGATCAATCACGATCGGGGCCAGTGCCTCTTCCCACGCCTCCCGCCTCGCGCCTTCGGCCGGTGCTTCCTGTTCTTCCAGATATCCTGCGGGAATCGTCCAGAATCCGCGGCGGGGCTCGATTGCGCGACGGCACAGCAGGATTCGTCCGTGCCAAGAACAAACGGCACCGGATACAATTTTTGGATTCACATAGTGAATGTGTCCACAGGCCTGGCACACATGACGCTCCACATTGTCCCCGTCGGGCACGCGGCGTTCAAAACTGCAACAGGTCTGCGGTGATGGAGATGGCGGATAGCTACTGCGCATATTGTCACTTGTCCCCGGCGCACGTTCTGGTCAACATTCGCCACGAAGAGCGCACTTCGTGCCGATTATTTCACCGGACCGAGAAAATGGCAAAGAGCTTTGACCTCGAGACTTCGCCCGGACACCTGCTGCGGCGTGCCAACCAGTTCGCGAATGATCTGTACACGAATGAAGCGGATTCCTCTGCCCTCACGCAACGCCAGTTCGCCGTGCTGTTCGCCATCGACCAGCGCGAGGGTGCGAGCCAGACGGAACTTGTGCAGGCCACTGGCATTGACCGCTCGACGCTGGCCGACATGATCGTTCGCCTGCAGGGCAAGGACCTGCTGGCCCGCAAGCGCACGGATGAAGACCAGCGCGCCAATGCCGTTCGCCTCACGCCCGTCGGCCGCCGCGCCCTGCGCTCGGCGATGCCGGCGATGCTGCGGTCGGAGTCCGGGATCCTGGAAGTGCTGCCTCAACGCATGCGCGTCGAGTTCATCAAGGCGCTGACGCTGATTGCGCAGGCGGCGATGGAAGCGCAGTTGTCGTCTGATGAAGAGAAGACGAAGGGCAAGGCGAAGAAGAAGCGCTGAGCCTGACACACTCCCCTCCCGCGCTTCGCGCGTACTCCCCTCGCTTCCGCCTTCGCCAAGGCTACGGCGGACAGGAAAGCGAGGGGAGAAAGATGAATGTGCTCGGATCCCGGTTTCCTCCCCCGCTTTAGCGGGGCGAGGTGGCTGCGCATCGCGGTACGCGATGCTGCAGACGGAGGGGGAACACGCGGAAACCGAAGAGCGGCCCCCACTCCGGGCTCACCAATGGCGCTGCACTGCGTCCGGACGCTTGCTTTTTGGTCCTCCCGTCGGATAGTAGGCCTGTTCTCGGGCCCTCACGACAGCGTCATGCGCATAGACCCAGTTCAACTCTCGTCCCTCATTGGCGACATCTATGAATGCGCGCTCGAGCCTTCGCGCTGGAACGATGCGCTCACGCGGTTTGTCTCGCATTTCAGTCCGCCCGACTGGGATGTTGCTGCGCTCATGTGGGAAGGGGTCAATCGTCCGGGCGTGCGATGGGTTGGCACCACCGGACTGGTCGCGCATGCCATCCAGGGCTATGAGATGGTATTCGCGGGCACCAATGTCTGGAGCGGGAAGGCCGGCGACCTGCCCCTGGGCGAAGTGATGGACACCGACGCACTGGTGTCACGCGCGGAGTTCCTCAAGAGCGACCTCTACCAGAAGTTCCTCAAGACGTGGGGCATAGAACTCGCACTCTTCGTGATCTTCGAGCGCGCAGCGCAGGAGCAACTGGCACTCGTGATGCCTGGGCCGCCGAACCGGGAGATCGAGCACTTGCGGCGCGGGTTGCGCCTCATTGCGCCCCATGTGCAACGCACCATTCGCATCAGTCACGGCATTGCCGAGGCAAACCTTCGCGCTGCTGGCGCAGAGGCGGCGCTCAATCTGGGTCACGTCGCCATCATTGCCGTCGACGCGAACATGGGTGTCGTGAGCAGCAACGAAAGGGCAAACCAGCTCGCCGGCACCGCCATGTTCACGCTGCAGAACAATCGCCTCATTTTCGCCGATGCAAACGCCCAGAAACTTCTCGCGTCTCTCGCAGAGTGTGAAACGCCTTCCAGTGAAGCCTTCCGTGTTGAAGCCGCTGATGGCACGCGCTACGCGGTGCTTGCCATGAACATACGCCCGCAGCAGCAGCCTGTACTCGGTGGCTGGGTGGAAGGCGCCCGCGTACTTGTCTCTGTTTCGCTGCCGCACCAAGCGCCGCTGATTGAAATCGATCACCTGAAGGCCTGGTTCGACCTTACCCCTGCCGAGGCAAGGCTGGTGGTGGCACTGGCGAACGGCAAAAGCACGACTGACTACGCATCGGAACGCGGTGTGACGATTGACGCCATTCGT
This sequence comes from Micropepsaceae bacterium, assembly GCA_044375275.1. Classification (GTDB taxonomy): domain Bacteria; phylum Pseudomonadota; class Alphaproteobacteria; order Micropepsales; family Micropepsaceae; genus SZUA-430. The sequence goes on from JBILMZ010000087.1 coordinate 5,765, forward strand.
TTCCTTCTGAAAAACGTCTTCAGCAAGACCGGCGCCAGAAATCAGGCCCAACTGATGACGCTGGTCACACAAGTACCCAAGGCCTGAGGCGGCCTACCCAAACAGGTAGTGCCGCTCCCTGCCCCTCCTGCAATCTTCTTCCCAGATGCTGAAGAAAAGGGAGTGGCAGAATGATTATCAGAGCTTCGACGATCGCACTCGTCGCTGTTGCCCTTGTGGCTTCCCATGTCCACGCGGGGCCGCCGCGTCCGGATCCGGGCACGACACTGCAGCCAGGCAACCTGACCCGCGGCGTGGGACCAAACCAGCCTGTACAGATTTACGGCACTTGCACGCATTCCGAACCCATTCGCGATGCAAACGGGCAGATCTACGACAGACTGGTCGTTTGCAGCACCCCTCGCGATCCGACATTCACGTTCGCATCGGATGGACCGGGTACGAACTATGCGCTCAAGATGACAGCGCCAGATGCACACTGCTCGCCTGTCCAATACCAGGTCTGGACGCCAGGTCCGGGTGGCTCGATGTATGGCAAGACCCGTTTCATGAATCGCACCGAAAGCGAAGTCGTGCCGATCGGCAACTCGTTTGCGCGCGGCAATGTCACCGTTGCCATTCGTGTGCTGGGCAAGATCGAGGGTTGCAATGTCGGCGCCATCTCAAGCTGGGGCGGCGTCGTGGAACTCGTGTACCTGCCGTAACAACACTGACGACAACAAACGTTTCACTTCAACAGAGGCAAATCAACATGTCGACCAACCTGGCAATTGCCGCGGTCATTGCGGCCGGACTTGGAGTCCTTGCCGTTCATCCCGCCATGGCGGTACCCGCGCAGATCGGCGCGACCTGCGATTCATCGAGTCGCATTCCGAACTCGCAATGGACGACCTGCGAGTCCCGAACCCCAACCACCTATACATTTTACTCGGCTGGTCCAGGGATCCCCTATTCGCTTAGCCTGACGGCGCCGTCCGGGCACTGCGCTGCTGTCAGCTACGAGGTCTGGTCGCGCCGTGGTGTCATGCTGGGCAAGACCCAACGCTTCCTGAATGCCGGTGAGCGTGACATCGTGAGCGTCGGCAGCAATTTCCCCGTCGGCAACAATACGGTGATCATTCGCGCAATCGGCCAGATGGGCGGCTGCAACGTCGGCGCCATGCATAGCTGGGGCGCAATCGTCGACGTCGCGGCGGTCGCCACCCCCGTTCTGCCCACGGCGACGCCAGCTATGCCCACTGCCGTTCCCGCCAGCCCACCGGTCGCGCAACCGGTCCAGCAGTAGCCGCTTTCATTCTGTGCCCGGCCATCAGCAATGGTGGCCGGGCATTCGTGCCTGAAGCGCGCCGCCGTTCAATCGAACCCGACGAACACGACGGCGTCGTCCACACCCTTTCGCTTCGACACCACCGCGTTTGCCGGAAAGCTGTCGTCGGGGAAGCCCATGGCGACGCAGATCATGATAACCTGATCCTGGGGGATCCTTGCGTGCTCACGCACGACGGGGGACTGCATGATGCCCTGGCTGTTGATGACGCAGCCGAGGCCTCGCGACCAGGCGGCGTTGACAAGGGCGTTGACCACACCGCCGCAGTCGAATGGACCGATGTCGCCGCCCTGGATCGACTTGTCGTAGGTGACGACGATGGACACCGGCGCATCGAACTGCCGGAATCCGCGCAGCACCCAGTCCTGGCGCGCCTGCTGGTCGTGGCGCTCGATGCCCATGGCAGCAAAGAGTTGCTTGGCAATGTCGATCTGGCGTTCGCGGTGCACGCCCTCGTAGTTGCCGTGGCCGCGCGACTCACGCGAGGCCGGCACGCCGGCGAGGTTGCGCTCCGTATTGCCCTTGCGGATCAGGTCGAGCGGGTCGCCGGCGACGACGTAGAAGTTCCAGGGCTGCGTGTTCAGCGAGGATGGGGCGCGCATGGCGAGTTCGACCACTTCGCGCACGAGCGCCTTTGGCACCGGCTTTTTCAGGAAGCCGCGAATGCTGCGGCGGCCGCGGACGACGTCATCGTAGTTCATTGCTGTTTCTGCCAAGCGGTTGCGAATGACCGCAGCGTAGCGACTTTGGCGACTGCGCCCAACATGGATGTGAAGGCCGCGGCCTGTTTCAGACGCGGATGTCGAGCCTTGAGCCGGGACGCAGGAAGCGGTCGATGTCGCCCGGTGGCTGCGGGGACATGTTCGACGCGAAAGATGACGGGCTGGCTGGCGTACGCTGGGGCACGGGTTCCGCAGGTTTTGTTTCGACGGGTTTGGCCGTGATCACGCGGGAGGGCGTGGCTGACTTCAGGGCGAGCGCCTCGAAACCATCCTGCCCTGCTGGAGACTGCTGCGGCTGAGGCTGGGGCCGCGAGACTGGCTGGGATGCCATTGTCTGGGCCGTCAGGTGGGGTGGCAGGAAGGTCGTGCGCATCGGGCGATCATTGCCGCGTATGGTTTATTTTTCGGTAACTTCCCGGGTGCGGCGGCGCGCCGCTTTGAACGAACGGATTTGTTCCCTTATTGTTCCAGCTTGGGACGGATTGAACGGGAGGAGAAACAGGAAGGATCGGCTGCGAAACATCGTACGAAAGTGTCATCTCGGGAGGACAAATTTCCTGGAAATGAGCGATCCAGATGGTTAACACTTCGGCGCTCGTGTCATCTTCTCCGGATGCTGATGGCAGGCTCAGACGACAGGTTCCGAGGGCTGCTGGGCCGGCTTGTCGGCCGACGCCCTTGAGGCGGTGGAAGCGGCGGCGGCGATGCGCTCTACACGGCGCATCCAGCGCCAGCTGAACCAGGTGATCGCGAGCAGCGCCAGGAAGCTCAGGCCGTAGGAAGGCCAGACATAGGCGGCGTAACCGCCCATCTCGAGGAATGACTGCAGGTTGAATGGCTGCGGGGTCATGCTGATGCGGGCTCCAGTCCCAGGCGGATCGATCGCAGGCGGCGCTCGGCGATCTCGGCGCGCATGCGCATGAGCAGGATGGCTACGTATAGCAGGTTATAGGCCAGCGCCATGACCAGGAGCGGCCAGAGCATCGAGGCCGGCATTGTCGGGCCGTCGAAGCGCATCACCGAGGCGGGCTGGTGGAGCGTGTTCCACCAGTCGACCGAAAACTTGATGATGGGGAGGTTGATGGCGCCCACGAGGGCCAGGATGCGGGCCGCCCGGGCGGCGCGAGCCGGTTCCTCGATGGCGTTCCAGAGCACGATGTAGCCGAGGTAGAGGAAGAACAGGATCAGCACCGAGGTCAGGCGCGCGTCCCAGACCCACCAGGCGCCCCACATAGGCTGGCCCCAGAGCATGCCGGTGGCCAGCGCCAATGCCGTGAAGACGGCGCCGATGGGGGCCGAGGCCTTGGCTGCCACGTCGGCCAGCGGGTGTTTCCAGATGAAGGCGACGGCGCTGGAGATGGCCATGACGGCGTAGACGAACATCGCCATCCAGGCAGCTGGTACGTGGACGTAGATGATGCGCGCTGCCTCGCCCTGCTGGTAGTCGGGCGGTGCGATTGCGAGGCCCCAGACCGTGCCGGTGGCGGCGGCAATGATCGCGCTGCCCAACAGCCAGGGGAGCAGCGTGCGGGCCAGGCCGACGAAGCGCTCGGGGTTTGCGTAATACCAGATGTTCATCGCGGGGATGGAAGCCTTCTCGTTCGTCGCCGTCATTCGTCGCCGATGCGCAGGGCGGCGGCCGACGCAACCGCGCCTACGATCAATGCGATAAGGGATGTGGCGCCGAGGAGCAACAGGGCCTGCCCCGGGTCCTCGTTCCCCTGCGCCTTGCTGACGGCGGAGGCGCCAAATATCAGGAACGGGATGTTCAATGGCAGGGCCAGGAGCGCCAGGATCATGCCGCCGCGCTGGACGCTGGAGCCCAGGGCTGCGGCGGCCGTACCGATGGCGCTGAGGGCCGGCGTGCCGATCAGGAGCGACAGGCCAAGGATCGGGATCGCGTTGACGGAAAGGTTCAGCAAGGGCGCGAGGAGTGGCGCGAGGCAGGTGATGATCAGGCCCGAGGTCAGCCAGTGGGCGAAGATCTTGGCCAGCGCGGCGAGTTCGAGCGGCAGCGGGGACATGCGGATCAGGTCCATCGTGCCGTCCTCGGTGTCGGGCTGGATGATGCGCTCGAGGCCGAGCAGCGTGGCCAGAAGGGCTGCGATCCAGAAGAGGCCGGGTGCTGCGGCCTGCAAGCCCGTGAGGTCGGGGCCGAGGCCGAAGGGCACGAGCACGACGATCAGGGCGAAGAAGGCTGCGGATAGCGCGGCACCGCCGCTGGCGCGCAGGCCGAGCGTCACGTCCCGCCAGACAAGGGCCATGAAGGTCCTCATGAGCGGGCCCCCAGGGTCAGCATCTTCGTGTCGCCCATGAAGGGTTCGTGGGTGGCGGCAATGATCATGCCGCCCTCGCCCAGGTGGGCGCGGCAGATCGTCAGCAGGCGCTCGCGCGAGGTGGCGTCGAGGGCTGTCATCGGCTCATCGAGGAGCCAGAGGCTGCGCTTCTGCAGCGAGAGGCGTGCGAGCGACAGACGCCGGCGCTGGCCCGCCGACAACAGGCCGCCACTGTGTCCCGCCAATGGCTCGAGGCCCCATTGGCCAAGCGCGGGCGCGACGCTGGCGCGTGGCGCGCCGAGGAGGGCTGCATGGAAGGCCAGTGTTTCGCTTACGCGCAGCTGCGGTCGGATCTGGTCCTGGTGGCCGATGAAATGGATGGACTGGTCGCGTCGCTCGTCAGTGATGGCCTTGTTGTCGTCGCCCAGCAGCAGGAGGCGGCCTCCCATCAGGCCCAGCAGGCCGGCGATCACGCGCAGGAGCGTGGTCTTGCCGCAGCCATTGGGACCGTGCAGCGTGAGGACCTCGCCTGCCGACAGCTCAACGTTGACGTTGCGAAAGACGACCCTTTCGCCACGCAACGCTGCCAGGGACTCGCCGACGAGCTTCATGTCAGATGTCCGAGAAGTTGCCGCTGCGGCCCTTGCCGGAGGCGAAGCGGGACGCGCCCTCGAAGGTCGCGCCGTCCGCCATCGTTGCAAGCCCGTGGGCGAATTCGTTGGCCATGGCCTCAGCGTAGCCGAGATCGGCCTGCTGGTATGCTGACAGGCGGTCGTTGCGCAGGCACGCCTGTGGAAAGCGGGAGATCTCCTCGGCCAGCTTCTCGGCCTCGGCGCGTGCGGAGCCCTTCGCGACCACCCGGTTCACGAGCCCCATGGCGAGGGCCTCGCGGGCAGACACCGCTCGGCCGGTCAGGATCAGGTCCATGGCGTGGCCCATGCCGATCAGGCGCGGGAGGCGGACCGTGCCGCCGTCGATCAAAGGAACGCCCCAGCGGCGGCAGAAGACGCCCAGGACGGCGTCGTCTGCGGCAACCCTCATGTCGCACCACAGGGCGAGTTCCAGCCCGCCGGCGACAGCGTGGCCCTCGATGGCGGCGATGACCGGCTTGGACAGGAGGAGCCTCGAGGGGCCCATGGGGCCGGCCGTGTCGGCCGTGATATCCATGCCCGGCAGCGGGGTTTTGATGAGGTTGCCCTTGCCCTCGCTGATCGCCTTGAGGTCGGCACCGGCGCAGAAGGCGCCCTCTTCCCCGTACAGGACGGCAACACTGAGGTCGCTGTTGCGGTCGAACGCCAGGAAGGCTTCGGCCAGCGCTTCGGCGGTCGGGCGATCAACAGCATTACGCCTTTCGGGGCGCGACAAAATCACGGTGGCGGTCTGGCCGCTGATCTCGATGCGGACGGCTGGCTTCGACATGAGAGGTGTTATCCCGATGGGAACTGTTCCGTGCGAAAATAGTCCGGTAGCAATGAAATTAGAAACTTATTAGTTTCCGGCCCGACTGCCGTTCTGCAGATCCTTCCTCATGACCCGCCATTCAGGAGCTCACCGCCCGTGACCGCCCTCGACAGTTTCAAGTGCAAGAAGACACTCAAAGTCGGCACCAAGACCTATACCTACTACAGCCTCAAGGCCGCCGAGAAGAACGGCCTCGACGGGATCTCGAAGCTGCCCTACTCGATGAAGGTGCTGCTGGAGAACCTGCTCCGTCACGAAGACAACCGCACGGTCACGAAGGCTGACATCCAGGCGTGCGCCGACTGGCTGAAGAAGCGCCGCTCGGACCGCGAGATCGCTTTCCGCCCGGCGCGCGTTCTCATGCAGGACTTCACGGGCGTTCCGGCCGTCGTTGACCTCGCCGCGATGCGTGACGCAATGACGACGCTCGGTGGTGACCCCAAGAAGATCAACCCGCTGACGCCGGTCGATCTCGTCATCGACCACTCGGTGATGGTCGACCACTTCGGTACGAAGGACGCCTTCAAGAAGAACGTCGCGCGCGAGTTCGAACGCAATGGCGAGCGCTACTCGTTCCTGCGCTGGGGCCAGTCGGCCTTCGACAATTTCCGCGTGGTGCCGCCCGGCACGGGCATCTGCCACCAGGTGAACCTCGAGTATCTCTCGCAGACCGTCTGGACCGCGAAGGTCAAGGAAGGCAAGAAGACCGTCGAGGTCGCCTATCCGGACACGCTGGTCGGCACGGACAGCCATACCGTGATGGTCAATGGCCTTGCGGTGCTGGGCTGGGGCGTGGGTGGCATTGAAGCCGAAGCCGCGATGCTCGGGCAGCCGCAGTCGATGCTGATCCCGGAAGTTGTCGGCATGAAGCTGACGGGCAAGCTGCGTGAAGGTGTCACCGCAACCGACCTCGTGCTGACGGTCACGCAGATGCTGCGCAAGAAGGGCGTGGTCAACAAGTTCGTCGAGTTCTTCGGACCGGGCCTTGATGACCTGCCGCTCGAGGATCGTGCAACGATTGCCAACATGGCCCCGGAATATGGCGCCACGTGCGGCTTCTTCCCGATCGACGAGGAAACCGTGCGCTTCCTCAAGGCCACGGGCCGCGCCAAGGCGCGCGTTGACCTGGTCGAAGCCTATGCCAAGGCGCAGGGCATGTGGCGCACCGAGGACAGCGAAGATCCGGTCTTCACCGACACGCTTGACCTGAACCTCGATGATGTCGAACCCAGCCTTGCCGGCCCTGCCCGTCCGCAGGACCGCGTGCCGCTGTCGAATGCGGCTGCAGGCTTCGCTGAATCCCTGTCCAAGACCTTCGGCAAGGCCGGCAAGGAAAACGACACGGTCGAGCTGGCCGGCACTGATGTGAAGCTGGGCCATGGCGCCGTTGTGATCGCTGCCATCACTTCCTGCACAAACACCTCGAACCCGTTCGTCATGGTCGGCGCAGGTCTCGT
>JBILMZ010000280.1:0-3705 GCA_044375275.1 Micropepsaceae bacterium
GCGGACGTCGTGGAAATCGCGGGCAACTGCCGCTTCTCGGACTGCACCCATGCAACAGAACCCGGGTGCGCCGTTCAGGCCGCATTGGCACTGGGCACCCTCGACCCGGAGCGCCTGAAGCGCTATGAAAAACTGCAGCGCGAGGACCGCCGCAATTCCGAATCCCTGGCCGCGGCTCATGCCCGCAACCGAAAGTTCGGCAAAATGGCAAAGAAGGTCTTCGCGGAAAAGCTCAAGAAGCGGGATTGGTAATGAAGGGACATGTTGTTGCACTGCTGGTCGCTGTGGCGCTCACCGGCTGCAGCGGCCAGAAAACCGCAAACGTGGACGGCACCTGGAAAGTCAGCGACGCCCGGCCGGCGCCTTGGCTCGAAGCAGGTCAGGCCGCGGACCCGGCGATCGCCGCCACCTATCTCGGCAAGACGGTCACCTTCAAGCCAGAGGCTATTGAAGGCCCCGCGCTCCTTGCTTGCACCAACCCGCGCTACGCCTATGTGGAAGTCCCGGCCGAAGGCCTCTTCCAGGGCGGACTTGGCGATAACGGCAAGGCCGAGGAAAAGGCCCGCGCCCTCGGCTTTGCGTCCTTTCCGGTCCACACGGTCATGACCGGCTGCGAACATGATATTGCCTATCATTTCGAGGGACAGGACAAGCTGGCCTTTGCCCTCGACAACATCATCTTCCGGATGCAGCGCGCGCGCTGACATCACGCAGGTGCAGCATGATTGCCGCCTTTTGCGGCAGGACAGGCTGCGCTAGTGTCCAGTCATTGTATCGGGGATTCCACTCATGTCATTCATTGGCCGCATCATCGGCAGCTGGTTCATTCGCGGCATCGCACTTGGCACACTCGCCACCGCCTTTGTGCTGATCACATTCGCCTTCATGTTCCGCAGTGTAATGCCCATGATCCTCGGAACCCCGACACCCACGATCCCCAAGGACGTCGTCGCCGAAACCTCGGCCTCCACAAAGGACATCCACGACCGGATCCGCAAGGAACTCCCGTTCGACAACACGCAGGACTTCGACTTCGCAGCGCGCGGCTTCATCGCGACGCTCGACAATCCCGTCATCAATGACGAGGCCGGCAAGGTCGTGTTCGACCTGTCCTCCTATGACTTCCTGAAGGGCGAAGCACCGCCGAGCGCCAACCCCAGCCTCTGGCGCCAGGCCCAGCTCCTGACCAAGCACGGCCTCTACAAGGTGGCCGAGAAGATCTACCAGGTCCGCGGCTTCGACGTGTCGACCGTCTCGTTCATCGACACGGGCAAGGGCTACATCGTCGTCGACCCGCTCACGACCGTGGAAGTGGCAAAGGCCGCCCTCGGCCTCCTGAAAAAGCACGTGGGAGACAAGCCCGTGCTTGCCGTCGTTTACTCGCACAGCCACGGCGACCACTTCGGCGGCGTCATGGGTGTTACCACCGAGGAAGACGTGAAAGCCGGCCGCGTGCGCATCATCGCGCCCGACGGCTTCATGGAGCACACCGTCTCCGAGAACATCATCGCAGGTCCCGCGATGACGCGCCGCGCGCGATTCCAGTTCGGCACGACCCTGCCCCGCGGCATCGAGGGCGAGATAACGTCAGGCCTCGGGCCCGGCATCTCGAATGGCACGATATCGCTGATCGCACCCACGGACATCATCGCGAAGACCGGCCAGGAAATCGTGATCGACGGCGTGAAGCTGGTCTTCCAGGTCACGCCCGGCACGGAAGCCCCGGCCGAGATGAATTTCTTCCTGCCGGACATGCGCGCCCTGTTCATGGCCGAGAACGCCAACGCGACGATGCACAACCTTCTGCCCGCCCGCGGCGCACAGGTGCGCAACGCCAAGGACTGGGCCGACTATCTCACGCAGGCCGTTCGTCTCTATGGTAACAACACCGACGTGATGTTCGCTGCCCACGGCATTCCGCGCTTCGGCACCGAGGTGATCCGCGACTACCTCACCAAGCACCGCGACGCCTACAAGTATCTCCACGACCAGAGCGTGAAGCTGATGAACAACGGCCTGACCGCACCCGAGATCGCCGAGCAGCTTGAGCTGCCCGCAGTCCTCGCGCAGGAGTGGTACAATCGCGGCTACTACGGCACGATGAGCCATAACTCCAAGGCCATCTACCAGCGCTACCTGGGCTGGTACGACGCGAACCCCGCGTCGCTGCACGCCTTGCCGCCGGTCGCCGCCGGCACGCAGTATGTCAAGGCCATGGGCGGCGCCGACGCCGTGATTGCCAAGGCTGACACGGCCGCAAAGGCCGGCGAGTATCGCTGGGCCGCCATGCTGCTGAACCACGTGGTCTTCGCCGACGACAAGAACACGAAGGCCAAGGAAATGCTGGCTGTCGTGTACACGCAGCTCGGCTATCGCGCCGAAGCCGGCACCTGGCGCAACATCTACCTCACCGGCGCGCAGGAACTTCGCCACGGCGTGGTGGACCAGGGCCTGCAGCGCATGAGCCTCTCGCTCGTCCGCGCCACCTCCACGCCCATGATGCTCGACTTCGCCGCTGTGCGCTTCAACGCCGAGAAGGCGGCGGGCAAGAGCTTCAGCCTGAACCTCAAGCTCACGGACATGAACGAGAACCACCTCATCACGGTGCGCAACGGCGTCATGATCCACGAGCAGGTTGCTGAAGACATGACGGCCGACGCCACCGTATCGATGAAGCGCGCCGACATGCTCGAAACCCTGATCGCCGGCGTCCCCACGACGGTGAAGAAGGCCACGGGCGCCATCCGCGTGGAAGGCCGCGCCGGCGCCTATGACGAGCTTGTCGGGCTGATCGATCCGCTGCAGCCGAACTTCCCCGTCGTCACGCCGTGATGACACGACGCACGCCATGACGAAGCCGCTCATTCTTGCGACCGGATTCGACGTCTTCCCGGGCGCGCCGGAGAACCCGACCGCCTGGGCGATCAGCGAACTGGCGCGCGAGAAGTGGCAACCCGCAGCCGCACGGCTTGAAACGGCCGTGCTGCCCGTGACCTTCGACATGTGGGAGAAGCACACCCTCCCGCTCCTGCAACGCACCCGGCCGCAAGCGGTCGTGGCCTTCGGCCTGAGCGCAAAGACGACGGGCTTCACCCTGGAATCGACGGCCCGCAACGCCGTAGCGAAGGACCGCCCGGATTTCTCGGGCCAGTGCGCGCTGGACGACTGCGTGAGCCTCTCCGGCCCGCCGTTCCATCCGTCGGGCCTGCCCCTTCCGGCGATTGCGCAAGCACTGCGCGCGAGGGACCTCCCGATCGTCCGCTCCGACGATGCCGGTGACTATCTCTGCAACATGCTGTTCTACAACCTGATGCACACGGCGTCTGACACGGGGATTAGGTCCGCAGGCTTCATCCACGTGCCCTATCTGACAAGCCAGATCACGCGCCTGCGCGCGCAGGGCAAGGAAATCGCCCATGGCGCAAGCCTCGACGAAGCCCAACTGCTGTCCGGCATGAAAGCAATCCTGGAAACCTGCGCCACGTCACTGCGCAACCAGATCGCCTGAGCTACCAGGCACTCTCTCTGCTGTTCTCCTTTTTGAAATGATCTGCAGGCTGGCCTGAAGACTTGGGGGTTAGGTTGGACTGGGGGGTAGGCGAATTCTGCTTCAGGACCAGCCTGCAGCTGGACCGCAGGCATCATCCGGAGACGAACCTCCTGCATCCATTCCGTGAGCGCCACTTCCACCCGAGGCCTCAGCAG
>JBILMZ010000088.1:0-12985 GCA_044375275.1 Micropepsaceae bacterium
CTCGATCACGCCGGCATCACCGACAATGTAGCGGCCAGGTTCGACAATGATGTCCAGGGTCGAGCCGGGAAAGCCGCTGGCGACTGCTTCACGGATGGCTGAGGCATAGGCATCGATCGTCGGGACGTCGCGATTGTAGCGTGAGGGAAAGCCACCTCCGACATTGATCATGCGCAGTTCAATGCCGCGCGCCTTCAGCGCCTCGAACAGGGACTTCGCCTGCGTGATCGCATTGCCGAACTGGCCGAGATCCGTTTGCTGGGAGCCGACGTGAAACGAGATGCCGTAGGGATCAAGCCCGAGTGACTTTGCACGCGCCAGGAGATCGGCGGCCATGGGCAGTTCGCAACCGAACTTGCGCGACAGCGGCCACTCCGCGCCTTCACAATCGACGAGGATCCGGCAGAACACTTTTGAGCCGGGGGCGGCCTCGGCAAGTTTCAGGAGTTCTTCTTCGCTGTCAAACGCGAACAGGCGCACGCCGCGGCGGAAGGCGGCTTCGATATCCCGCTGCTTCTTGATCGTGTTGCCGAACGACAGGCGACCGGCGTCGACGCCGCACCGCAGGCACAGGTCGATTTCGCCAATGCTGGCCGTGTCGAACGATGAGCCGAGCGCTGCCAGACGGGTGAGGATCTCTTCGGCGGGATTGGCTTTCACCGCGTAATAGATCATCGCCTCGGGAAGCGCGTTGGCAAGATCGGCGTAGTTGCTGGCGACAAGGTCGACATCCACCACAAGGCAGGGTGTCGGCAGGCATGCCGTCTTGAGGAACTCGGCGATGCGTGGCGGAAGACCACCGCGCTCCGACGGCGCCATGGGCGGGCGCGCGTGCCTGTTCAGCGCGACCAGATTGGACGGCACGCGGCTTTCGATGGATGAATCAAAATGGATTCTGGAGGCTCGGGAGCCCCTCGTTCTGGCCAACATCGTCAACACCCTTTAAGACCCGGCATCTGCCGGCTTGATCGAAAAGGACGCTTCCGTCGTTGCTTAACCGAATGATGTGGCCAGGGGCACGTGCGTCACGCGTCTTACTTGAGAAGAGCACATAATGCTTGCTGGTTCGTTTCGCAAGATTTTTTCTGACGCATGCTAGGCGCCGACGGTCTCAGCGCTTGCGTGGCTTCTTGCGCTCTGGCGTGAAGCCTCGCTTGCCGCCTCGCGGTGCCGCTCGTGACGGTGCGCCTGGCTTGCCGCCTTCCAGCAACGTGAACCGCAGACCGCCGGTGAGTGGCGTTGCTTCGTCAACGCGTACCTTTACTGTGTCGCCGAGACGGAACCTGAGCCCAGTTTTTTCGCCGACCAGCGCGTGCGCCTTCTCGTCGTGGTGGAAGAACTCCCGGCCGAGCGAGCGTACGGGAACAATGCCGTCGGCGCCGGTCTCGGCGAGCCGGACGAACAGCCCAAATCGCGTTACGCCGGAAATGCGTCCGGGGAACTCGGCGCCAACCCGGTCCGACATGAACGCAGCGATGTAACGGTCATTGGAGTCGCGCTCGGCGGCCATTGCCCTGCGCTCGAACGCGGAGATGTCCTCGGCGACTTTCGGCAAACGTCCGATTTCGCGGTCCGTCAGGCCGCCATTTCCCAAACCGAATGAACGTACGAGTGCCCGGTGTACGATGAGATCGGCATAGCGCCGGATGGGAGACGTGAAATGCGCATAGCGCTTGAGCGCCAGGCCATAGTGGCCAATGTTTTCCGGGTTGTATTCAGCCTGGCTCTGCGAGCGCAGCATGACCACGTTGACCAGTTCGCGATTGGGCGTGTCTGCCGCCGCCTTCAGGATGTTGTTCAGCATCGCCGTCGTGACGGTCTGCGCCGGCGCGAGGTTGATGTTCATCGTCTCGAGGAAGTCTCCCAGCGCCTGAAGCTTTTCGGCTGATGGCGGGGCATGGACCCGGTAGACGAGGGGACAATTGCGTGACTCAAGCGCTTCGGCGGCCGCAACGTTGGCCTGGATCATGAACTCTTCGATCAGCCGATGGGCGTCGTAGCGCTCGCGCGTGCCGATCGACTTTACGCGCCCGTCCGGGCCCAGTTCGATCTTGTGCTCGGGCAGGTCCAGGTCCAGCGGGCTGCGACGGTCACGCGCCTTGCACATGGCGCGGTAGCACGCCTCGAGCGGGCGCAGGACGCCGTCAAGCAATGGAGTCGTCTTCTCGTTCGGGTGGCCGTCGAGGGCTTCCTGGACCTCGTTGTATGTCAGGCGGGCCGCAGAGCGCATAAGGGCGCGTTCAAAGCGATGAGACTTCAGACGTCCGTCGGCACTGAACTTCATGCGGCAGGCGATTATGGCCCGGTCCTGCGCTTCCTTCAGCGAGCACAGGTCGGCCGAGAGCTTCTCGGGGAGCATGGGCACGACGCGGTCGGGGAAGTAGACCGAGTTTCCCCGGCGTACGGCCTCGCGGTCGATCTGCGAGTCGGGCGTGACGTAGTGCGACACATCCGCAATGGCCACGATCGCGTTGAAGCCACCCTTGTTCTGGGGATCGTCATCGGCGGCAGCCCACACGGCGTCATCGTGGTCCCGCGCGTCCGGCGGGTCGATTGTAATGAGCGGCACGTTTCTCAAATCGACGCGGTCTCCGAGCGTCGCTGGCTTCGCCCGCTCGGCCTCGTCAAGAGCGGCCTGAGGAAAGCTGTCAGGTATGCCGTGCGTGTGAATGGCGATCAGGCTGATCGTGCGCGACTCTGAAGAGCGACCCACGCGCTCGACGATTTTTGCCCGTGGCAGGCCCATGGCGCGTTCGCGCGTCGCTTCGATGACGACAACTTCGCCGTCGAGTGCTCCCGCCATGTCGCCTTCAGCGACGTGGAAGTCGTGGCGTGCCTTCTTGTCCACGGGCTCCACGCGGCCCGCGCGACCGAGCTTGCGAAACACGCCGACTGTCTTTCCGGTTGTTGCAGCAAGGCGCCGAATGATCTGGGCTTCGAAACCCTTTCCTTCCGGCTTGAGGCGAACGAGCGCGCGATCGCCGATGCCTAGAGCGGTGCCTGTTGGCTGGCTGCCGCCGCCGGGGCCCAGCATGATGCGGGGTGGTGGTGCATCGCTGTCCCATTGCACGGGGCGGCACAGCATCTCGCCGTCGTTGTCGACATCGATGACTTCGACCACGGTGACTTCCGGCACGTGGCCTGCGCGAACCATTTTTCGGCCGCGCTGCTTCTTGACCTGACCTTCGTCGGCCAGGTCTGCAAGCATGCGCTTCAGGGCTATCTTTCCGCCACCCTTGATGCCGAAGTGACGGGACATGTCACGCTTTGTGGCTTCGGGATTCTCTTCGAGAAATGCGAGCAAATCCTGCTTCGAGACGACATCGCCGTCCCGGGGGGCATGGGGGCCTCGGCCTTTCTTTTTCACGTCGTCTCTAATGCTTTCTTTTTGGCAGGGGGCTTGCGGGTCTTGGCAGTGGCCGCTGGTTTCTCACCATCGGTCGATGCCTTGGCCGGCTTTTCCTTTTTGGTGCTGGCTTTTACGGCCTTTGCTTCCTTGGTTGCCTTGGCGGGCTTCTCGGCCTTTGGTGCCTTTGCCTTTTTCTTCTTTTTCTTGCCGCCACCCTGTTCCGCGCGGATCCGCAGCAGTTCAACGGCTTCGGCGAGTGTCAGGGCCTTGGGGTCCGTACCCTTTGGCACGTTGGCGTTCGTGTCACCGTCAGTGATGTAGGGGCCGTATTTGCCACTCATCACCCTGACTGCAGCCTTTGACTCCGGGTGTTCTCCAAGTTCCGCCAGTGGCGCCTTGGGTTGACCGAAGCGGCGGCCCGGATTGGCTTTCTTTTCGGCGAGCACGGTCACGGCGTGATTGAGCCCGATCGTGAAAACGTCTTCCGGGTTTTCAAGATTGGCGTACATGCCGTCGTGCTTGATGTAGGGACCGAAGCGTCCGAAGTTTGCCTCGATGGGCGTGTTCGTTTCGGGATGCATGCCGACAAGTCGCGGCAAGGACAGCTGTTTCAGCGCAGTTGCCAGATCCAGCGTCGCAAGGTCCACGCCCTTGGGCGCGCTGGCGGTCTTGGGTTTCGGTGCATCCTTTTCCTTGCTCGCGTCGCCGAGCTGCAGGAAGGGACCAAAACGTCCAGGCCGCAGCGTTACGGTCAGGCCGGTCTCGGGGTCAACGCCCAGAATCCTGGTCTCAACCGCGCCTTCGCCGCTGCTGGCGAATGGTCTCGTGTAGCTGCACTTCTCTTCGCCTTCTTTGCCGTAGTTCGAGCAGCCAATGAATGCGCCGTTCTTTCCCAGGCGCAATCCCAAGCGTCCGGTCTTGCACAGCTTGCACTGGCGCGGATCCACGCCTTCCGTGCCGACCGGGAAAATGTGAGGGCCGAGTACTTCATCAAGCGTATCGAGCACTTCGCGGATGCGCAGCTCGGCAATGCCAGTGATGGCCGCGTGAAAGTCCTTCCAGAAGTCGGCCAGAAGGCTCTTCCACTTGAGCTTGCCTTCCGAGACCTGGTCGAGCTGGTCCTCGAGGCTCGCCGTAAAGTCGTATTCCACGTAGTGCCTGAAGAAGCTCGTCAGGAACGCCGTCACCAGCTGGCCGCGGTCTTCCGGAATGAACCGGGACTTGTCCATGCGCACATATTGACGGTCGCGGAGTACCTGAAGCGTCGACGCGTAGGTCGAAGGCCGGCCAATTCCCAGTTCCTCAAGCTTCTTCACAAGCGACGCTTCCGAGAAACGCGGCGGCGGTTCGGTGAAATGCTGCTCGGGCTTGACCTCGTTGACGTGCATCGCGTCGCCACTCGACACTTTGGGCAGGCGCGACCCTTCTTCGTCTTCCGCCGGCTCGTCGCGGCTTTCGGTGTACAGGACGAGGAAGCCTTCGAACGTCAAAACCGAACCGGTCGCGCGCAAACCCGTGCGGCCGTCGCGGGATTCAATTTCGATGGCGGTGCGCTCGAACTCCGCCGCTTCCATCTGGCTCGCGACCATGCGCTTCCAGACGAGATCGTAAAGGCGCAGCATGTCGGGCTCGATGCCCTTCAGGCTGTCGGGCGTGCGCTCGACGTCCGTCGGACGAATGGCTTCGTGCGCTTCCTGCGCATTGCGTGCCTTGGATTTGTAGATGCGCGGGCTGTCGGGCAAATGGCGGGCCGAGTAGCGGCTGCCGATGAGCTTGCGGGTCTGGGTCAGTGCCTCTGGCGCTACGTCGACACCGTCCGTTCGCATATAGGTGATGAGACCGACGGTTTCACCGCCAATATCAACGCCCTCATAGAGACGCTGCGCGGTTCGCATCGTGTGGCTGGCGGAAAAACCCAACTTGCGGGAGGCTTCCTGCTGAAGCGTGGACGTCGTGAATGGCGGGTAGGGATTACGGCGGCCCGGCTTGGACTCGACGCTGGTGACCGAGAACTGTCCGGCTTCGATGACCTTGCGCGCTTCTGCAGCTGCCGCCTCGTTCGGCAGGGAAAACTTGTCGAGCTTGTCGCCGTTCAGCTTGACCAGGCGTGCCTGGAGCTGGTCGCGGGCCGGCGTCTTCAGCAGGGCGTCGACGGTCCAGTATTCCTGGGCGCGGAACTTCTCGATCTCGAGTTCGCGTTCGCAGATGATGCGCAGGGCGACCGACTGGACGCGCCCCGCAGAGCGCGAACCGGGAAGCTTGCGCCACAGCACGGGTGAAAGATTGTAACCGACGAGATAGTCGAGGGCGCGTCGTGCGAGGTAGGCATCGACCAGTTCGCGGTCGATCTGGCGAGGATGTGCCATGCCTTCCTGAACGGCGGACTTGGTGATCGCATTGAATACGACGCGCTCGACCGTCACGTCCTTGAGGACCTTCTTCTGGGTCAGCACTTCCAGAAGGTGCCAGGAGATAGCTTCGCCTTCGCGATCAGGGTCGGTGGCGAGGATGAGTTTCTTGGCCCCCTTCACAGCAGAAGTGATTTCGCTGAGGTGCTTGGCCGCGCGGTCCGCGACCTCCCACGACATGTCGAAATCCTGGTCCGGCTTGACCGAACCGTCTTCCTCCGCAAGGTCACGCACGTGGCCGTACGATGCGAGCACCTTGAAATCGCTGCCCAGATATTTGTTGATCGTTTTGGCCTTTGCGGGCGACTCAACGATCACGACGTTACTAGCGGCCACCGGTGGTCATTATCCTTTTGGGGGGTCCCATTTGGGGCGCGGACAGTGGTCCAATCCCCGGGCCAAAGTCAACCGACTGGACAGAAGCCCTCTTCAACCGTGACAAAAAACGATTTATAATCAATGAATTAGACAGTTAACCTGAATCACTGAGGGCGACCCGCTGTCCGTGGTGCCGGGTTAACAGACCGGCGAATTCGAGGTCCAGGAGAGCCGCCGCGACGGCTGAAGGAGGTGCGCCGGTGAGCCTGACAAGTTCGTCCGTTTCCACGGGCGTGCGGCTCAGACGAGCAAGGATTTCCGACTGCAGTCCGTCCTCGCCGCCCTTGATTTCTTCGGGCGGGCGACGTGGTTGCGGCGGCTGTTGCGCCAGCGTCGGCTGTCGATGGCCAATCGTTAATTCCGTGATGATGTCTTCGGCACTTTCGGTGAGGATCGCCCCCTGGCGCAGCAGGGCGTTGGTTCCGCTGGCGCGCGGGTCAAGCGGTGAGCCGGGTACCGCAAACACGTCGCGTCCCTGTTCCACTGCGAGGCGTGCCGTGATCAGCGAGCCCGAGTGGAGGGTGGCTTCCACGACCAGGACGCCCTGCGCGAGACCTGACACGATCCGGTTGCGCCTTGGAAAGTGTTGTGCCGTCGGTTGCTGGCCAAAGGTGACCTCGCTGACGAGCAGGCCGCGTTCGGCAATTTCGCTGTGAAGGCGTGCGTTCTCCGGCGGGTACACGACATCAAGACCGCCTGCCATGACGGCGATGGTGCCCGTTTCTACAGAGCCCTTGTGGGCAGCCGTGTCGATGCCCCTTGCGAGCCCCGACACGACGGCAAAGCCGGCCGCGCCCAGATCGGTTGAGATGTTGCGGGCGAAGCGCTGGCCAATGGCGGAGGCATTGCGCGAACCGACAACGGCGATTGCCGGCTGAGCCAGAAGTTGGGTCCTTCCCTTGACGATCAGGAATGGCGGGCAGGGCTCTGCACCCGCGAGCATTGGGGAATAGCCGGGCTCGTCGTGGGCGATCAGCGTGGCGCCGAATGCGCGAATGGCGTCGACTTCGCGCCTGACGCTGTCGACGGATGGAAGCGCGGGCGTGCCGGACTTCCTGAGCCTGCGCGCGATATCCGACCAGTGCCGGAGCGCACTTGCCGCGGATCCGAAGCGGGACAGCACGGCGTGGAATGTTGCGGGGCCGACGGCGTCAGCACGAAGCAGCCTCAGTCGCGCATGCCTTTCGGTTTCTGAAATTGTTAATGCTGTTTCGACCATCGCCACACAATTTGACCTGAATCAAAGCCGGGGCCCTCCGCGTGTTGCAGAGTTGCCCGTCGGCTCGCGTGTGAGCCACTTGCAGATGGAGTTTGGCAATATGATGGTCATGGGCGCCGCAGCTGTCGCAATGACAGTGTTTCTTGTTACATTGTTCACGGTCGCGTGGGTGACGGAGCATCGCAAGCAGTAGCTGCCCGCGATCCGCAGATATGCCTCAACATCAACCTGCGTGGAAGACCCGGAAACGCAGCAGGGTTTTAAGCCCTGCTGTCGGCGGGTGCCGGGAGTGTCGGGGTTGATACGTGGAACTTCGGATCGCCGTAGTTCTGCCGCTTGTCGTGGTAGTATTTTTCATACCAGTTTCCTTCCCGCGCTGCGGAGAAGGTCATGAACATTGCGCGGCGCGAATTCGCCGTTGAGTTGGTTGCCGACTTGTGGGGTACGAACGAGTCGAAAACCACGAGATCGGCGGGCGTCGTTTCAACTTCGACCCATGTCAGCCGGTCCGAAATGTCTTGCCTGATGTCGCCGTTCGATGGTCCGCCGGAGTGAAAATGAAACAGGGGGCGACCGTCTACCCAATCACGGACATTCATGGCGTCGCGCGCGACTTCCATCCAGTTGGTGGCAAACTGAAGGCAACCATTGGAACTTGTCTGGCTGTCGATCGAAAGCATCGCCGTTGCGTTGTATCTGGGACCAAATGACTGGTACGCGGCGTAATCCTGATGGGGCCTAAATGCGCCTCCACCCGGGTGCTTTTCATTTTCCTTGTCCTTGAACGAAACGAATGGCTCGCCATGCAGCGCCTGCATGACCGGCCGAAGCCGCTTGAGGACCGCGCGGGCGAACTGCGGGTCAGCCCCCAAAAGGAATTCGAACCGGCAAACCTGCCTGCTGTTGTCCGCTTCGGGCACAACGATGAGGGATCCGGGCTCGTTGCGTGCCAGTTCTGAAAGCGAAACGCCTTCGACAAGCGCACGCTCGAGAATTGCCTGGGCCGTCGTCGACAACGACAGTGCTGCGGACCGGATCGTGTGCACCTCATCAGGCCGGAAGAAATTCCGCAGCGTGACAAAGCCATCTTTCTCGAATGCCCTGCGTGCGTCCGGGTCAACCGGGTCAGCGTCTATGCGGGAAAGATACTGGAGAAAGTGCTGGAGCGGTGGTGTGGCATGGTTTTCAAGCTTTGCCTGTTCGTCGAGCCTTCGAAGCCTCACGGCGGCGCGCGCGTAGGGCCGCTTGAGGAATGAGGCGCATTCTTCCGGGCCCATTGGCCCACCCTGGAGCTGGAGGCTCAGGCGGGAATCGGGCGCAAGCCTGGACCAGTAGTCAGGTTCACTCGCGCACAAGTACCGCTTGGCCTCGACGTGCAGCCGCACCGGCTCCGACACACTCGCTGGCAACCTTGCTGCGAGCCAGTCGGCGCCAAGGTCCTCATGACGGTTGTCAATTCCATCGGCGGCCGGGTTATCCGTTTCACCTGCGGTCAGATGGCCTATATCGTGCAGCAACGCCGCCAGGATGAAGCTTGGGTTCTCATTGTGCTGCTCCGCCAATTGCGCGGTCTGCAGCGCATGCTCCAGTTGGCTGATGCTTTCCAGCCCGTACTGCTTGTGCGCCCGAGATGTGAATATCTCAAGTATCGCCCGGCCTTCTGGTCCAAACATTCTGCGCTCCACTGGGGGAAGGGAGATTGTCGCAGAATTGTATCACTGGTGTGACGTGGTCTCGCGCCCGACTTCTTTCTTTTGGCCGATTTTTGGCTCTTGGCCTGATGCCAGGCGGGAAATGTTCTCGCGGTGCGTGATGAATATCAGTGCCGCGAGTATGGCTGAACCGATGGCAAAGGCATTTGGGCCGAGGAACCACATGTAGAACGGCGACAGAGCCGCTGCCACGAGAGCCGACAGCGATGAAATGCGAAACACCAGCGCCGTCACGATCCATGTCGCCGCGGTGATCAGTGCGACCGGCAAATTCAGCGCAGCAAGAATTCCAAGGTAGGTGGCGACGCCCTTGCCGCCCTTGAAGTTCAGCCAGACGGGAAAGATGTGGCCCGCGAAGGCGCCGAGTGCTGCGGCCATTGCGGGCCACTCGCCAAACTGCTGGGCCAGAAGAACTGCAACGACGCCCTTGCCAACGTCACCAACCAGCGTGAGCGCTGCCGCGAGCCTGTTGCCCGTGCGCAGGACATTTGTCGTCCCGACATTGCCTGAACCGACCTGGCGGATGTCGCCCAGGCCAAACATTTTCGTGACGATGAAAGCGAACGGGATTGAGCCGAGCGCGTAGCCGGCTGCGAAGGCGATGACGGGAATGATCATTTGCCGCTGCTTTCGAACACTGTCTTGCCAGCCACAACGGTACGCAACACCGCACCCTGCAGCAAGCGGCCCTTGAAGGGCGAGTTTTTCGAGCGTGAGCGGAAAGCTGAGGGATCAATACGAACGGGCGCGCCGGGATCGAACAGGATGAGGTCTGCGGGCGCTCCCTTGGCGAGGCGGCCCCGGTCGAGGCGCAGGATCGAGGCCGGCGATGCGGTCAGGCACTTGAGTACTGCCGCGAGCTCCAGTCCCGCTTCATGATGAAGTGACAATGCGGCGGGAAGCAGCGTTTCGAGGCCGACGGCGCCATAGGCTGCCTGCGCGAAAGGAACGCGCTTGGTTTCGGCGGCCTGGGGATCGTGGCTTGAAACGATGACGTCGATCAGTCCGGCGCGTACGCCTTCGACCATCGCCTTGCGGTCGTCTTCGCTGCGCAGTGGCGGCGAGACCTTGGCGAAGGTCTTGTATTCACCGACATCGTTCTCGTTGAGGACGAGATGGTGTGCCGATACTCCGCAGGTGACCGGCAGGCCGCGCGCCTTTGCGCGGGCGATGACGTCGAGGGCTGCGGCGCAGGAGACCTGTCCAAGGTGGTAGCGAGCGCCCGTGAGTTCCACGAGGCGCATGTCACGCTCGACGGCCATGGCTTCGGCGGCGACGGGAATCCCACCCACACCCATGCGTGCCGCAAGCGTGCCTTCGTTCATGTGCCCGACCCCTGAGAGGGCGGGATCCTCTGCGTGGGCAATGACCAGCGCATCGAAGTTCGCCGCATAGGCCAGGCAGCGCCGCATGATGAGGCTTGAGGTCACCGTGCGGTCAGCGTCCGTGAAAGCGATCGCGCCCGCTTCCTTCAGCAGGCCGATCTCGGCCATCTGTGTGCCCTTCAGGCCGTGGGTGAGGGCGCCGGCGGGAAAAATGTTGACGCGTGCGGTGGCGGCTGCGCGACGGGAAATGAAGTCCACCAGTGCCGCATCATCGATCACCGGTTCCGTCACCGGCATCATCACAAAGGATGTGACGCCGCCCGCGGCTGCCGAGTCTGCTGCCGATGCCAGCGTCTCTCGGTGCTCGGCACCGGGTTCGCCGGTGAAGACGCGCATGTCGATGAGGCCGGGGGCGAGTACTGCATTGTGGCAGTCCACAATGGTCGCGCCTGAGGGCTTGCCATCCCTGAAGAGGTTCGGGCCTGCATCAATGATGCGGCCATCCTCGACAAGCAGCGCGCCTGGTGCGTCCAGGCCCGTGGCCGGGTCGACGAGGCGGGCGTTGATGAAGGCCGTGCGGACGCTCATCGTGCGGTCTCCGCGTTGGGCAGCTTGCGCGAGAGCGCGTCGAGAACGGCCATGCGAATGGCTACACCCATCTCGACCTGCTCCTGGATGAGGCTGCGGTCAATGTCGTCGGCAATGTCGCTGTCGATTTCCACGCCGCGGTTCATCGGGCCGGGATGCATGACGAGTGCGCCCGGGTTTGCCAGCATGAGTTTTTCGCGATCGAGACCGTAGAAGTGGAAGTACTCGCGCTGGGACGGAAGGAAGGATCCCGTCATGCGTTCCATCTGCAGCCGGAGCATCATCACGATGTCTGCCCCTTTCAGTGCCTGGCGCATGTCGGTGAAGACTTCGGCGCCCCAGTCACGCGCGCCTGCGGGCAGCAGGGTGCGTGGTGCCACCAGCCGCACGCGGGCACCCATCTTGGTCAGCAGGTGCACGTTCGAGCGGGCTACGCGGCTGTGCAGGATGTCACCGGAAATGGTCACGGTCAGGCCTTCGATGCGTCCCATCCGACGGCGGATGGTCAGGGCGTCGAGCAGGGCTTGCGTCGGGTGCTCGTGCGCACCGTCGCCGGCGTTGATCACCGAGCAGGAGACCTTGTCGGCCAGAAGGCCCACCGCACCGGAGTCCTGGTGACGGATCACGATGATGTCGGGGCGCATGGCGTTCAGCGTCGTGGCCGTGTCGATCAGGGTTTCGCCCTTGCGGACGGAACTCTGGGCGACGGACATGTTCATGACGTCGGCGCCGAGGCGTTTGCCCGCGAGCTCAAAAGAGCTCTGCGTGCGGGTGGAGGGCTCGAAAAACAGGTTGATGAGCGTGCGGCCGCGCAGCGTGTCGCGCTTTTTCTGAACCTGGCGGTTCAGGTCCACATACTCGTTTCCGAGGTCCAAAAGGGATTCGATATCGTGGCGCTTCAGGGGCGCGATCGCGAGCAGGTGCTGGCGTGTGACTGAGCCGTTCATTGCGGGCTAGGCTATAGGGTGAGGGGTTGTGTTGTGCAAGCGTGAACTGGAGCCCGGACGCGGTTAATCCCACAGGCAAAGTGGACGCTTTGACCGGCTATTCCTGAGCCGCGGGCGCCAGCCATCCTTCGTACTTTACGATTAAGCCCGTGAGCGGGTGACTTATCCGAACGTGAAACCGAAAGCGCCCTTCTTCAACGCTTTCGAAGGCCTCAATGCGCGGACCGAGCCAAAGCGGGAGCGGAACGCCCCCCATGCTCCAACGCCGCAGCACGAGCTGCAGGCGCTGTCCGTCCGGAACAAGCGCCATCGCGAGTGTCAGCGGCCCGAAACGCTCGCACAGCAGACGCTCGGATCGTCCTGTTCCCGCAAACTGGCGACTTGAAAAGGTGTTTCGTCCCAATGTCCGGGTCCAGGTTTCGATGCCAGCCTGAACGTCAAAGCGCACCCGCACGGGCGTATCGGCCAGTGTGCGGGGAAATCCGATCCACGCGGCAGCTGCCCCGGCCAGAATGCCGTTGCCGCGTGCCACGCTGGCCCGACCCGCACCGATGGCCGGTCCGTTGAGGTCGTGGAGCGCCCTTATTTCTGCCGGCAGCTTTTCCCAGGCCGCTCCCAGTATCCTCCTGTAAAGCGGATGCTCCTGCAATGACTGCTCGTCTCGCGTGCCGGTCTGGATGGCTCTGCGGGAAAACAGCTGCTCGTAGTCACCCAGCTCAAGATCGCGCACGGCAGCGCGTGCGCCTGGCACCGGAGCGCGTCCTGAAAGCACATTGCGAACGATTGCCTCGACGGCCATCGACGGGATCAGGGGACCGTCATCACCTTCCGCCAGCAGATGCCAGGACCGGGTAACAGTGGCGCCAAGGCTGTCGACACCTTCGACTGTCACGAACATGCCACCCCGATGCTCGCCCCAACGCAAGCTGCTGGTTGCCACATGCATCAGCGGCGCCAGAGCCGACAGTGACGGGAGGAGACCCAGACGAACCAGCCAGGCGAAGGCAATGAGGGCTCTGTGAAGGAGTTCGGGCACAGGGCCGGCGACCATCCACACCG
>JBILMZ010000281.1:0-3682 GCA_044375275.1 Micropepsaceae bacterium
CCGCCTCGGCAGCTGGGACGGCTACTATGGCAAACCCGGCCCAAAGGTCATGCGCATAGGACTACAGGCCTTCCAGCACATCAAATATGGCCACAGTCTGGAGCGCAAAGATGTGTGAATCGGATAGACGCCAGTG
Source organism: Micropepsaceae bacterium (assembly GCA_044375275.1). Taxonomy (GTDB): domain Bacteria; phylum Pseudomonadota; class Alphaproteobacteria; order Micropepsales; family Micropepsaceae; genus SZUA-430. The sequence goes on from JBILMZ010000281.1 coordinate 137, forward strand.
AGGAGGTGCCTGCGCATGCCGAAGGCGTGCTGCAGGCGGAGGAGTTACCCACGCTGAAAGATCGGGCGCTGCACCAAGTTCACTCCCTCCCCTGCAGCACCTGCGGTGCGCAGGTACTCCCTCACTTTGTGAGGGAGATTACGCGTACCTGAACTCCTTCCCCTCCAGATCAATCGCCGGAATCTCCTTCTTCTCCGCCCAGTAGTCCTGCGTATGCTGCCACTCATGTTTCTCGCCGCGCTTCGGCAGGAGGTGCATGCTGCGCATGAGATAGTTTGGGTTGAAATTCGACGGATCCATCCACGGGAAGAGCTTCATGTAATTATCCTCGGGCGGGATGGCGACTTCCACGCGCTTGAATCCGTGCGCCCGCATGTGGTTCAGCAACCGGCAGACAAAATCCCCGATCAGGTCCACGCGCAGCGTCCAGCTGGCGCGGAAATAGCCGAAGATCCAGAGCATGTTCGGAACCCCGGTGAACATCATGCCACGATAGGTGACCGTCTCGGCGAAGTTCACGTCCTTGCCATCAACCTTGAACTTGATGTCGCCCAGGACACTCAGGTTGAAGCCCGTCGCCGTCACGATGATGTCGGCCTTCAGCGTCTTGCCGGAGCGCGTGAGCACACCCTCCGGCACGAAGCGCTCTATCTCGTCGGTGACGACGTCCGCCTTGCCGGACTTGATGCCATGGAACAGGTCACCATCCGGCACAAACGCAATGCGCTGCTGCCACGGGCGATATTTCGGCGTGAAGTTCTTCTCGACCTCCTCATCGCCGACAATGGCGCGCACGCCATCAAGCAGAAACTTCTTCAGTCCTTCAGGATCAATGAAGGACAGTTTCATGACCATCTCCTGGTTGAACAGGATCTTGCGCCGCGTGATCTCGTGGATCCACGTTTCGTCAACCTCAAGCTGGCGCAACTGGTCAGCCAGGTCATTCGCATTGCGCGCGGGAATGAAATAGGTGGGCGAGCGCTGCAGCACCGTGATGTGGTTGCAGTCTGCCGCCATCGCCGGAACGATAGTCGCCGTTGTGGCCCCGGAACCAATCACGAGCACGTTCTTGGCCCTATAGTCGAGGTCTTCCGGCCAGGTCTGGGGATGGACGATCCTGCCCTTGAACGCGTCCATGCCCCTCCATTCCGGCGTGTAGCCTTCCGAATGGCGGTAATAGCCCTGGCACATCCAGAGGAAGTTGCAGGTGAAGTTCTTCGTCTCTCCGGTCGCCTTGTCGGTGGCAGTCACTGTCCAGAGATTGTCCGCGCGCGAGAAGCTGGCCTCGCTGATGTGATGGCGATAGCGGATGTGTCTCCCGAGATCGTTCTCCGTGATGACCTCGCCCATGTATTTGAGGATCTCTTCCGCCGACGCGATCGGCGCGCCCACCCACGGCTTGAAGCGATAGCCGAACGTGTAGAGGTCACTGTCCGAGCGAACGCCCGGATACTTGTGCATCAGCCATGTGCCGCCAAAGCTCTCAAGCCCTTCCAGCACGACATAGGATGTGCCCGGACATTGCTTGCTCAGGTGATAGGCCCCACCAACACCCGAAATGCCGGCGCCAACGATCAGGACGTCGAAATGTTCAGCTGCCTGTGCGCGAGGTCCCTGCGCGTGGGTCTTGAGTGCCGCCTGGGCCATGTACCTTCATCCCGGAGTTGACGGGACGGGCAGCCAGCAAGGCACTTGACCCTGTCCCGTCCGGGACGTTCCCAGCATTGCTGCAACGGCGCATTGACCGAGATCAAAGGGCAGCCCGGGACTTCCAAAGTTGTCATCCCGGCCGAGCGTAGCGAGCGCCGGGACCCAGTGCCGTGCGCCTGCCCTCGGTCCCGGATCGCTGACTTTTCCAGACGAAGCTCCGCTTCGGGAAAAGTCGCGTCCGGGATGACACCGTGTTTTTGCTACTGCCGCGCCGGCAACACCTTCGGATTGCGCAGCACCGCCGCACTGATGAGCGAGATCAGCAGGCCGACCGGGAAGATCTCCATGAACGTCATGGGCATCCTGAACAGCGGATCGGCGTACTGCACCTTCATCTGCTCCATCTCGGCCACAATCTTGTCCAGTGCCGCCCCCGTGATTCCTGCGGCCTTTTGCTGCGCAATGTAGCTCTCAACATAGGCGTTCATGAACGTGTAGTTCGTGGCCGCCATGTAGACCTCCCACACCAGCACATAGATGATGCCGGAAACGATGCTGATACCCAGCCCCATGAACAGGGCGGGCATGAAGTGGATGACACCGCCCAGTTCGCGGTCGCGATAGGCCTTGATCCCGAAGAAGATCATCGACAGTGCAACGAGCATGATCGTGTAGCCGAGCAGGAGCGAATGATCCTGCATCTCGGGCTGGCCGCCCGACGCCACCATCACCGCGATCATGGCACCGATCACGATCAGACCCGCGATGGTACCGAACAGAAAGATGATGTTGATCATGGCGCGGGCTCCCAGAGCTGGATCGGATTGCCTTCAGGGTCGACCAGGCGGGCAAAGCGCCCCACGGCATCCTCCCCCTCCATGTCCACGGCGATGTCGGCCCCCTTCAACTGGGCCAGCATGCGGTCGAGGTGCGCAACGCGAAAATTGATCATCCACTGCTGCTCCGGCCGGCCGAAATAGGTCGTGTCCGCCTTGAAGGGCTCGAACACGGTCGGACCCGCAAACTGCTCCCAAGGCGTGTACTCCACGCTGCCCGGCGCAGGCCCCACGCCCAGGTGGTCGCTGTACCATTTTTTCAGGCTCTTCGGGTCCTTTGCCCGGAAGAAAAACCCGCCTATGCCAGTCACACGTTCCATGCCGCACACTCCTGCTGTTTGCCGGACCATCGCTACCCGCCCTGGCCCCCAAAATGTATCGCCCGAAAGGGTGGTTTGGCCGCTTCAAGCCATTTTTACGAGCCGTTTCAGGGGAGGATCCGCAGCTCACGCGCCCTCTGGATGGCCTGGGTCCGGCGCTGGACTTCCAGCTTCGCGAACAGGCTCGCAATGTGCGTCTTCACCGTATTGGGGGAGATGTCGAGCTTGCGCGCGATCTCCTTGTTCGCGTCGCCCACCGCCAGGAGCTCGAGCACGGTCACTTCCCGCTCGGTCACCCCGAGCGTCTTCAGGACCGCATCGTTCCGGACAAAATCGGCAGGCGGGGGACGGCGTGTAAGCCGCGTGCCCACCCATGCCCCAAGCGCGGTGAACAGGGCGGCGATGAACACGATGTAAAGCTCGGTCGAAACGGCCCGGATGAAGTACTGGTACTCGAGCCACTGGAGCAGAAAGGCACCGACGCCAAGACAGGCGGCATAGATAAGCACCTGCCCCCAGGTGGACCGCGCCAGGCGCGTCACGTCACCGGCAAGCCGCAGCACCTGCCGGGTGGCACTCATGCGGAGATCCCCGATCCTCCATTGCACTGCACAATGTCCCCTTCAAAGACGTGCCGTTCTTGCTGCCACCAACCTTAGCAGATAACGTCAGGCGAAGCGAAAAGGTGCGGTATGCAGGCGAGGACATGGTTGATCGGTGGGCTGGTTTTGCTGTCGGTC
>JBILMZ010000282.1:0-3681 GCA_044375275.1 Micropepsaceae bacterium
CCAGAACCGCTTCAAGGCGTCCGAAGAGCGTGACCAGATCCAGACACCGGACGCGCGCATAATCCAGAAGGCCGCCATCCCGGCCGAACCCAGCTTCCCCAACCGCCCGATGCTGATGGGCGTGTCACTGATCGGCTCGACTGTGCTCGGCCTCATGATCGCTTTCATGCTCGAGCGCATGGACAACGGCTTCCGCACCGGCGCCGACGTCGAGCGGGCGCTGCGGCTGGCGAATCTCTCGGTGGTCCCGAGGCTGCCGAAGGAAAAGCACGTCGCAGACCGGATCGTGCAGAAGCCACTTTCCGCCTTCAGCGAGTCCATAAGATCGCTTTTCGCGGCCCTGCAATTGTCGAATGTCGACCAGCCGCCGAAAGTCGTTGTCATCACTTCAAGCGTGCCGAATGAGGGCAAGACATCGATCGCGGTCAGCCTGGGGCGCCTCGCTGCCAAGTCGGGCCAGCGCGTGCTGCTCATTGATGGCGACCTGCGCCACCCAAGCGTATCGGGACAATTCTCGCCACGCACCCCCGAAGCAGGCCTCGTTGAAGTCCTGGCGGGACGCAGGGACCTTGCGCAGGTCATCCACCGCGATCCGATCTCGCCACTCGAGTATGTGCCCGTGTCCACGCCGCCGGCGAACCCGGCCGACCTGCTCGCATCGAAGTCGATGCAGCGCCTCGTCGACGTGCTGCGCCGTCACTATGATCTCGTGATCATCGATGCCGCTCCCGTGCTGCCCGTGTCCGACACGCGGATGCTCGCGCGCCTCGCGGACAAGATGGTCTATGTGATCAAATGGGACTCCACGCCGCGGGAAGCCGTCGCGGGCGGCATCAAGCTGCTGCGCGAGGCACATGCCGACATCGCCGGCGTGGTGCTGAACCAGGCCGACATGCGCCGCCATGCCATCTATGGATACGGATACACGTCATACGGTTATGGCAACAAATACACCCGATACTACGCGGATTGACGGGGTGATCTTTGGACTGCCGATGGCCGTGCTCGCGCTGGCCATGGTACTCTATTGTGTCCCCCAGTTGTCGCCCGTCTGGAAGTACGCACAGGCGGAAGCGGAGTACATGCATGTCGCGCGGGGCGACATTCCGGGCGAGCTTGAGCTTGATGCCCTGACCGGCGCGTTGCGGCGTTCCGGAAAGCCGTCGGATCTCAGCAGGGCTGCCCATGCCCAGCTCATCAGGGCACAGCAACTGGGTGTGAGATCAATCCGGGCACTGCCACGCCTGACCGCTGCCAGGCGTGACCTCCTGAAGGGGGTCTCCGCAGCACCCGCCGATGCCTATGCCTGGACGAGGCTGGCCGTCGTGGAAATGCATATCTCCAACAAAGCGTCGGCAGCACGGGCGCTGGAAATGGCGCTGCAATTGGCACCCGCCGAACGAAAGCTGACGGCAATCCAGTTTGACCTGGCTGTCGTGCTGTGGCCCGAACTCGAACCTGCTGCCCGGAGTTCCATTGCCCAACGGCTGCGCTGGGCGCGTCAATTGCCCGAACTCAAGGCAGCAGTGTCCGGAAACTCGGCAAAGACGCTGGAGCGTTTGCTCGCCGAGACGCCTTCGCCGCGCTAGGACTTTTCTTACCAAAACGGAAGTTTACGAACCGCTAGCCATTGCGATGGCGGAAGCGCTGAAGTCAAGCCGGATTCCACACAAACTTTCTGTGGCGGCAGCGGCCACCCTTTAACTCGAAAGTTAAGCGGACATCGTAAGTTTGACAGGTCTGGGGCAAGGCAGGTCCATCCTGCGACTGGAGCATTCGATGGCAGGTCATGAGCGGAGGACGGCGTCCCGCTACGTCATAGGCGGTCTGACGCTGGAGATCGGGGGCGTATCGCACGAAACGCTCGACGTTTCCAACGCATCCGTGGCTATCATTCGCGAAGCGGGTGTCGACTATGCGCGTCTCAACGCGCCGGCCCGCTTCTGCGCCCCGAACGCGCCACAACTGAATCAGGACATCCGCCAGCTTCACTTCATCACGCATCGCTCGGGGCTGATCGTCCTTGGCTATGAACTTGGAGATGAAATGGACCAGGCTGACTGGGAAGCCATTCTCAAGGCCCACGATGTTCGCGCCGACATGAAGCAACTTGAAGACATATTTGGGTAAGTCAATGTCACAGGCACTGCTCAAGGTCCTTCTGACCTCCGGTTCATCATCGATCGTCTTCGACGCCCGCCCCGGCAGCCAGAAGGGCAGTGACCGACCCGGGCCGTTCTTCAGCCTCGGGGTTCTGAAGAACGCAATCGTCCTCAAGGCGGGCGTAGGTCATTCGGAACTGACCACGAAGCTGTTCTTGCCGTTTGACAGCGCAAACACGACGCGCGGCGGGTTGTCGATGGAATGCACACCAGACATGACGGCAGGCATGCTGGAAACCTTCTTTGACGTTCGCTTTGATCCCGCGACTGTGGCAAAGGACCTCAAGAAGATCGAGATCCTGGCGCGTACGCCAAGTTTTGCGCCGTTTTTGCTGAGGGATGCGTTTGAGCGTTCTGGCGTCGATGTTGATCTTCGCCACTTTCAGGTCAGTGATGACGAAGTGAGGGAACTCAAGGACATTCTCAAGGCAAAGTTGAAGCCGCTTGCAGCACTGGCGCTGCCGGCCGTGGGCGCGAACTTCGATGGCTCAAAGCTTGAGCTTTTGGTCAACAAACTCTGGGATCTGAATGACCTGGCGTTTCTCGCACCCTTGACGCGAGCCCTCAAGATCCTAGAAGGGGAGGAGGTTGAAACGCTGTATGCGTGGATCGGCGTATCCTACTTCAACAGGGAGTTTACAAAACGTCAGACCTATCTTCGCAAACTTGCGCAGTGGCTGGTGAGCAAGCCGCCATTTGGCCCCGGCACACGCGAAGAAGTGATTGCCCAGTTTGAGGCAGACCGGAAACCCATCAGGGACAGGGTGCGGGCAGCATGGTCTGCGGCTGGCTCCATTTTCGACCGGTTCAACTCGTCATTGGACCGGCTGATCCAGCACAGTGATGCATCACTGTTCATTGAAAACCTGTCACGGGCTCGCGCAGACTTCGAGGCGCTTGGACTGCACCTCGCCCTCATCGAGCAGGCCCTGTGCATCCACGGCGCAATTGCCCGTGAGCCAAAGGGAAGCCAGTTGAGCCTTGACCTTGTCCGGGAACTCTCCGTTTCAATGCGAGGCGCAGACGCGCGTCTCGTTGCCGCCTGAAAGGCTCAACTTCGCACGAGCGTGAGGCGCCTGGCCTTGGGCGGAGCTGAAGACGGCGTCCGTTCGCTGATGAACTCCGGAATGGCCCGGCGCAGCAGCCGCAGCGCAGCATCTTCATCCCCGTCATTCACCGCCACTTCCAGGCCGTCAATCTCGCGCGCAAGGATCTGCAGGATACCCGGGCGGGGCGCTGCCAGCAGAAGCCCGCTCTGCGGGCTCTCCACCAGGTGCTCCCGCGCGTGCAACAACTCCTCATGCAGCTTCTCTCCCGGGCGCAAGCCCACATACTGGATCGGAATGTCGATGTCCGGGCGCTTGCCGGCCAGGCGGATCATCTGGCGGGCAAGGTCGGCAATCCGCACGGGTGCGCCCATGTCGAGCACGAACAGCTTGCCGCGATAGTCTTCGCTTGATGCACCGGACACCGAAGCCTGCAGCACGAGCTGCACGGCCTCCGGAATGGTCATGAAGTA
>JBILMZ010000089.1:0-12875 GCA_044375275.1 Micropepsaceae bacterium
GACGCAGTGCGCAGCCACCTCCTCACTCCCGTGAGGAGGATCCCCCCCGTCTCTTCCTCGCTTGCGAGGAAGTACCTGCGCACCGGAGGTGCTGCAGAGGATGGAGTTCCGTGGCGCCAACCCTCGCTACCTCCTCTTCTCCGCCGCCTTCGCAACCCAACCCGGAAACGGCGCCAGCATGTCGCTCATCAGCTTCGCGAGCTGCGGATCAGTCGTCTCCAGCGTCCCACCCGGAACAGGCGGCTGCGGCGCATACTCCGCCTGAAGGCGAAGCGCCTCCGCATAGCCCACCCCGCGCAGTGTCGCGACCACGGCCAGGGCGAAGTCGAGGCCAGCTGAAACGCCCGCACCCGTAATCACGCGTCCGTCCGTCACGACACGTTCGTTGACCGGCGTCGCACCAAACAGCTTGAGGCTGTCGCGCGCCGCCCAGTGCGACGTCGCGCGCTTGCCCTTGAGCAGTCCCGCCTGCCCAAGGATCAGCGACCCCGTACACACGCTGGTAACGAACGGCGCCCGCGAACCGCGATCGGCAACGAAATCAACCGTCTCGTCATCGAGCATGGCGTTGACCGTGCCTTGCGTACCGCCAGGACAGAAGATGATCGACACGTCTCGCGGACATTCGGCAATCGACATCGTGGGCATGATCGCCAGCCCCAGGTCACTGGGAACCGGCTTGTCCTTCTGCTTCGCAACAAGGTGGACCTTTGCGCCCATCATGCACGCGAAGAAGTAGTGCGGCGCCACGAGATCGAGCGCCGTGAACTCGGGATAGAGCAGCATGGCGACAACCTCGTCGCCATGCATCTTGAAGTTGGGCAGCCCCGCAAAGGCATCGTGGGCAGAGTGGGATCCGCCAGGAGCGCTACCTCCGTTCTGTGCCATTACATTCTGCAGGGCAAGAAGAGGCGCGAGTGCCGCAAGGGCTGCTGCACCACCAATCAGTGTCCGCCGGGTTCCTGTCATGTCATGTTCCTTCTCAATTGGACCTGCTGCTTGTTGTGTTGCTGACTATTTGATCTTGACGGCGAACGAGCCATAGACCGCCAGTTCCTCACCGGGCGCGACGCGACCGCCAAGGTAGGTGTAGGGAACGAAATACGTCTCGTTGGTCAGGTTCTTCACGGCAATCGACGCCGCAATGTCTTCGTCGTCATAGCCAACCTTCGCGTCGACCGTGTAGTAGCCATCGGTCTCGTAGACATTGGCCAGGTCGACATAGGAACCAGACGCCGCATAGATGCCGGCGCCGGCGCTGAGGCCGCGATAGCCGGGCTGCGTGAACCGGTAGCTCACCCACAGGCGACCCGAATCCGGTGACACCGTATTGAGCTGGTTGCCGGCAACCCCGCCACCGGCATCCTTCGTCAACTCGGCTTCGACATGCGCATAGTTCGCAAGGACGAACCAGTTGTCGTCGGCCTGCCAGGTCATGTCGATGTCAAAGCCGCGCGAACGCTGCTCGCCATTGGCCACGGCCGGGAAACCGACTGGAACACCCGTACGGTTGAGCTCGAAGAACGAAGCTGTCCCCGTGATGCCATTGGCAAACTCGAACTTCACGCCAGCCTCGATCTGGTCCGACTCTTCGGGAACCGGTTCGCCAAGGAAGAACGAGAAGGCATTGCCCTTCATCCCTTCGCTGTAATCGGCAAAGAGCGAGATCTCGGGCGTGACGTCCACAACCGCACCCACACGCGGCAGAGCCCGCGTCGTGTCACTGGTCTGGTTCAGACCGAACGCAGGCGAAATGTTGTCGATCTGCAGATTGGCAAGCCTGACGCCACCCAGCACATGCACGCTCCCCCAGAGCGTCGACTGCACCTGCGCATAGATGCCCTTCGTCGTGTAGGTGTTCACGCCATCAACAAACGTGTTGAGGGGCGTGTTCGCCGGATACACATAGGACGGAAACACGGGCGCTGTCAGGTCAACCGGAGGAATCAGGAAAATGTCGTTGGCATCCCCGAGCATCGCTCCGTCATCGGAGACCTGTGAGTAGTCAGCACCAACCAGGATCGTGTTCTTGATGCCGTCACCTTCGAACTTGCCAATGACAGTGCCGTTGACGGAGAACTCGTCCTGTTTCTGAAACAGGTCGATGTTCAGCACGTTCCAGAAGGTTCCGACGAGTGGCGCATTGCCCGCGAAGTCGAACCCGGCAGCGAAACTCTGCGCGTTCTCCCGGAACTCCGTATGACCGAGGCGGGTCTGCACGCTCGCTGTCCACGTCTCGTCAAAGGCGTGCTCGAGCTTGGCCGTCACGCTCTCTACCCGCGAATGTGACTTGGGGATGTCGGACGGACCCACAAACAGGTGACGATCAAGGCTGAAGCCGCCCGTGATCGTGCCCGTGGCCGGCAGGCCCTGGTACTCCTGCGCCCTCCAGTCCGAGACGCGACCCTGGATCGTCAGCGTGGTCCCGTCATTGTCAGTGAACAGCAGGGTCGGATTGATCGAGTACTTGTCAGTCTCGAGAACATCAATATAGGACTCGGCTGACGTGTAGTCCGCCGTGATACGGAACAGCACCGTGCCATCCTCCGTGATCGGCATGTTCACGTCGATGGTGGGTTGCTTGAACTGGTAACTGCCAAAAGTCGTTCCGATCTGAACGAAGGCTTCCTTCTCGGGCATCTTCGACACGACGTTGATGACACCACCCAGCGGAGCGCCCGTGCCACCGCCATACAGGATGGCGTTCGGACCCTTCAGGATCTCGATGCGCTCGACATTGACAAGGGAGTCGCGGTTTCCGGCGTTGTAGAAGCTCGTCAGCCCGTCGAGCCACTGCTCACCCGCAAAACCGCGGATGATCGTGGACTCATAAGCCGGTGTCTGCACCGGATTGGTGGCCTGAACGCCCGCCACGTTGCGCGTGGCTTCAGCCACCGTCAGGTTCCCCTGGTCCTTGATGACGCTGTCCGGAATGATCTGGATCGACTGCGGCACCTGCCGGATCGGCGTATCGGTCTTCGTGGCACTCTTGGCAATTTTCTTGCCCGTGATGGTGATCTTCTCGACGCCGGCTGTGGCTGCGGCCTCGTCAGCGACGGCGACCATGGTTGTCAGTGAACTTGATGCAAGCAGAAGCGCGCACAGGCGCGAGAACTTGAACTCAGACATGAAACTACCCCCAATTGCGATACGTGCTTCCCTGCAAGTTTCGCAGGCCCGCGGGTGCTGAACTGAATGGAATGCGGATCAGGTCAGGCGGAGGGGTGGTCCGCGGGCTCCAATGGAGCCATCACGCCGCTTCACGGCAGGCGCGGTAACAGAAACTGAAAGCGTTGCTTCGCCTGCAAATTCTGGTGCAGCCACGACGATGGGTGTGGGAGGCGCGGCACCCAGACCACCCAGGCCAGCAAAAGCGCAAGGCGGCTGCGATGTTCCCTGGCTAGGCTCTTCGTCCGGGTTAACGGACACCGGATAGCCATTGGCATCCAGTTGAACCGTCATCTGCCCATGAACCGAACAGATGACGATGAACGCGCCAGTGCCGCCACCAGAGACGTTCGGCATCCAGCCCTGCGGCGCGGGAAGGCGCAGCACGAGCGCAAGGAGCATCAGCCACGCCGAAACGTGCCTGAATGAAATCCTGTTGCTGTGCGCCCCGCCCATCATCAGCTCATCAAAGCGAATCAATCGCAGTTGGTCCAGTGGCGGCGCCGACACACGCGCGCACCATGTCGCCCTGAGAATTGATCTCAATTCTCCTCACAGGCGTGGAACCAGAAAGCGGTAAACGAGAATGACCATCCCGGAGATCGTCAGGATCAGCGCCACCGCTGCCGACATCACGACCAGCCAGTTGTTGAAGTCCTCCCGGTCGCGATAGTCCATGATGTGCAGTGACCACAGGAAGTCATAGACGCGCCAGGTCGACGAGCGCCGCGCCACGACCTTGCCGCTGAGCGGCGACACATAGAGGTTCGTGCTGTCGGGATCATCGAAGCTGAACTGCCAGACCGGCAGGTCACCGCGATACTCGATGGGCGGATTGCTCTCCAGCAGCGTGGCGGAAACGATCTTGCCCATGCCGGCAAAGTCAGCCGTCGCAATGCGCGTGGCCGCCGCCTCGCTCAGGGGCGACAGCACCTCGCCGCTGCGGTCATCGACCATTGCCGCCGGCTTGCCATCGACATCCACCCGCCAGACCGGCCGCCCGTCGACATGGACGAGCTCCACGCGAGACACCTTGCCCGTCAGCGATTTCAGCGCCTGCGCGGGAAACCCCTTCACATCGCTGTCCCGCAGGTCCGGTGCTTCCACCTTGCGGATGTTGTGCTCCCCGCGAACCGTCTCGATCGGCACGAAGGTCATGTAGAGACCCGAACCGATCCAGGCCAGCACCTGCAAACCGATGATTAGCCCCGTCCATTTGTGGAGCTGAAACCAGATCCTGCGCATCAGGACACCTCAATGATGAAGAAAGGGGAAGCTGGAAAGAAGCCGGTCATTTTCCCGCCTCCAGCAGCATTTTCAGTTTCGCGAGCGCGCTCTCGCTGGCCTCGTCATAGGCGATGGTGCTCGAGAGGGCGCCCTGCTCATCCAGCAGGTAAACCAGCGCCGTGTGGTCGATGGTGTAGTCACCGCCTTCCGTCGGGGTCTTCACATAGAAAGCGCCAAGGGCCGAGACGAGCTTGTCGATCTCCGCGACGGCACCCGTGAGGCCTGTCACCGGCAGCTCGAAGTTGGACAGATAGGTGGCCAGCATCGATTGCGTGTCCCGCGCAGGGTCCACGCTCACGAACACGACCCGCAGCCGCTTGGCCTCCGCCCCCAGCTTCTGCTCCATCGCCGTGAGGCGCGACAGTGTCGTGGGACAAACCTCCGGGCAGGACGTAAACCCGAAGAACAGGGCCGTCGGATGGCCGACAAACCCGGACGGTCCGAATGCAGCCCCCGTGTGATCCACCAGGCTGAACTGGACCTTCTCCAGGGGCTTCCATCTGGTTTCAACCTTGCCGCCATGTCCGGTCGGCAGCAGGTAGACGAGCATCAGCAGGCAGAGGCAGCAAGCCAGGGCCATCTGGAGACCGAAGACATACCGCCTCACCTGTGGCGGCGGCAGGATGCTAGCGCGCATGCTGGCGCCCCGCCTCACTGGCGTGACCAGCAGCCCCCGCCCGTCTCCAGCGCACGCTCACGCGCCGGGTCGCGGCCTGTCGCGCGCCCGTTACCTCGGCGACAACGCGCCGGAGGGCCTCGATGGTCGTTGGTCCGCAGTGCGGCAGTGTCAGCAATTCACGTACACGCCACTGCATCATGTCGGCGAGGGTATTGATGCCACCGCCAATGAGCGCGTTCTTCGCACGCGTCGGCAGAGCCAGGTCACGCACCGGAATGGCAGGCAAGTCAAGCGGGGCCCCCATGAGGAAGCCGTCATTGGAAGAAGATGTCATGGTCCACGTCCCGTTCGCAGGAATTTCCGAAGCCGACGCAGCGTGCAGGTCCCGTCACGGAACCGGCAGGTGCATCAACGCAAACTCGATCCGGAAATCAGGCGAGAGGAGGTGATCGGGCGCCAAAGGGCTGCACGCGCCGCTTTACGGCGATCACATCCGTGCGGGCGGCCTGAACCTCGTTGAGGGACACGGCAAGCGTCGGCACGATGTCGGCTGCTGCAGGCTCAACGAGACTGGAAAGAAGTGAGAAGGAACAGGGAGGCTGGGAAGAGCCCTGGCCCTGATCGTCATGGTCACCGGGAACAGGATTTCCATCCGCGTCCAGGTGGACAGTCAGCGGGCCATAGGCCGAGCAGATGACGATGGACGAGCCCTCGGCAACACCCTTCAGGTCCGGCATCCAGCCCTGCGGCGAAGCGAGCCTGACGGCCAGCGCAAGCAGCATCAGCCACGCCGAAAGGCGTACGAAGCTGCCGCGCCGATTCATCAGATCGTCCATGCCCCAAGCAAAGCGGAGAATTTCCGGGTGGTCCAGAGGCAATAGGGTCACAGTTTTTCAACGCCGGCCGGCATCCGCGGGCCTCGCAAAGTGGCGGATTCCCGGCTACATCCTCGTCATTGCCGGTCGGCAGCCTGTCCGCTCGGCCCTGGCATTTACCGAAGGACTCCGATGCACGTTGCGATCCTGGGCGCAGGCCTGGCCGGGCTGACAACGGCCTACACGCTGAATCGGCGCGGGGTCGCAGTGACCGTCGTGGACCGTCGCGAGGGCCCCGGGCTCGAGACCAGCTTTGCGAATGCGGCGCTGATGCACCCGAGCCTCGTCGATCCGTGGAATTCGCCCGGCGTGGGCTGGGACCTGCTGCGCTGGCTGGGCCGCGACGACGCGCCGATGCTCCTCCACCTGCAGCACCTGCCGTCACTTTCGTTCTGGGGCCTGCGCTTCCTGGCCGAGTCCATTCCCTCACGTCACCGCATCAACACGCTCAAGAACCTGCGCCTGGCACTTCTCGCCCGCCGCGAGATGGCCGCCTTGCGCCAAGACATCGACCTCGCCTTCTGCTGGAAGAAGACGGGCGTCCTGTCCATCAGCCGCTCCGCTTCATCCTTTGCAGCCTCCGGCGAAGCCGCGCGCCAGTTCGAACCCTTCGGCGTACGCTTTGACATCCTCGACCGGGACGCCACCATCGCCGCCGAGCCCGCCCTGAAGCCCGTCGCCGCTGAGATCAACGGCAGCGTCCGGTTCACGGATGACGAGCGCGGCGATGCCTTCCAGTTCTGCACCACCCTGACCGACGCCCTCGCCGCGCGCGGCGTGAAGTTCCGGTTCAACGAAACCGTCACCGGTTTTGCTACGCAAGCCGGTCGCATAAACGCGCTCCAGACAAACGCTGGCGACATCGAGGCGGACAGTTTCATCCTGGCTGCCGGAAGCTACAGCACGCCGCTCGCAGCCATGCTGGGCATTCGTCTGCCGGTGCGTCCTGCCAAGGGCTACTCCGCGACCCTACAGTGCAAAGGCAATCCGCACGCGCCCCGCATGCCGATTTCGGACAATGGCGTCCACGCCGCCGTCACGCCCATCGACGATGAACGCGTTCGCATCGCTGGCACGGCGGAGTTCGCAGGCCTCGACACCACGATCCGCCAGCCGCGCATCGACTACCTGATGTCCCTGCTGCAGAAGATCTATCCAAGGCTGGCTGAAACGGTTCGCCCGCAGGACATCACCCCTTGGGCAGGCCTGCGCCCCATGAGCGCTGATGGTGTCCCCACGATCAGCCGCACGATGTACCCCAATCTCCTGCTGAACACCGGGCATGGCCATATTGGCTGGACGACGGCCATGGGATCGGCGCGCCTCGCCGCCGATCTCGCCTGCGACCAGCCACCGGAACTGGACCTCGCGGACTACAGCCTGAACCGCTTCTGAGAACGCCTAGATGTTGAAGGCGCTCTTGATGCCGTCAATCGTGAACTGGGCGGCGAGCGCGGCCAGGATGATCCCGAACACCTTGGTCACGATGACGGCCAGCGTCTCGCTCATGATGTTGCTGATGCGCGCCGCCACGAGGAACACGATCAGCGTGACCACCAGGTTCAGGCTCACCCCCGCCAGAACGGCAACGCGCGCCAGCAGATCATCATGCTTCGAGAACAGGAGCATGATCGAGGCAATCGATCCCGGCCCCGCAATCAGCGGAATGGCCAGCGGAAACACCGAGACGTCTTCAGGCTCGCCCGGATGACTGCGCTGCTCCTCGAGCAGTTTCTCGTTGCGCGCCTCGCGCCGCTGCTTGCGCGTCTCGAACAGCATGTCCAGCGCGATGATGAACAGCAGCAGGCCACCGGCGATACGGAAGGCGTCGAGGCTCACATGCAGCTTGTCGAGCACCCACTCGCCCGCAAAGGCAAAGCCGAACAGGATGAAGGTGGCGATGAGCACGCTCTTCCACGCCATTCGATGACGCAACGCCAGCGGCATGTCTTTCGTCAGCGAGGTGAACAGCGGTGTACACCCCGGCGGATCGATGACGACAAAAAAGGTGACAACGGAGGCAAGGAAGATCTCGAACATCGCTTAAACTGTCACCAAAGTTGAATAGCGTCTAGCCACGAAAGGCCGCAACCGGCACGCCTTTCACGCCAGGCTGGAAGGCAAACAGGCTGCCCGAGAGCGGCGCGTCTGCAAGGGCGCGGGCGTCCATTCCCGCCGCCGCCGTCGTCACATAAAGCGTATCGAGCGCCGCCCCGCCAAAGGCGCAACTCGCCACCTGAGGCACAGGCAGTTTCACCACGCGATCCACCCGGCCCTGCGGCGTAAAGCGCGTCAGCCGCGCCCCGCCCCAATGCGCCAGCCACACGCAGCCATCGGCATCAACGCACAGCCCATCCGGATATCCGTCGACGGCAGGCACATCAGCGAAGATACGCGGCGGACCCGCTTCACCAGTCGAGACGTCATAGTCATGGGCCCAGATGACGTGCCGCAAGGTCTCCACGAAATACATGACACGACCATCCGGGCTCCATCCCAACCCGTTCGACAGATTGACATCACTGCGCACACGAACGGGCGACGTCAGGCTGTCGAAGCGATAGAGCCGTCCCGAGGCCTTGGTTTCGTTGTCATCCATCGAGCCAGCCCACAGCCGACCCTCCGGATCACACTTCGCATCATTGAATCGATTGTCCGGAAGGTCAGCATCCGGATGACATTCAGGCACCAGCGCTTCGAACGGAACGTCAGAAGTAAACACGCCCCGCTTGGCCAGCAGGACATAACCACCGCGCGTGCGCGGGATCACGGCACCGACACGATCAGCAAGCCCCCAGCTCCGCGCCGCCCCCGTTGCCGGGTCATGCCGGAACAGCCGCTGCCCCTTGATGTCCAGCCACAGCAGCACGCGTTCATCAGGCAGCCAGACAGGCCCCTCCCCCACAAGCGCCTGCTCGCGCTGTACCAGTTCCACTTGCATCATGGTTCTTTGGCTCTCCTGCGCCCGGTTCTGGCACAGACGGCGGAAATGCGCCAGTTTCCTGCACGAAATTTCCCTGTAAGAAACCCGCCGCACCCATGTCTAACTAGGTCATGAGCAAGCAACAGGACGACTGGTACAGCCGTGTCGCCGCGCAATGGGGCCCCGCCCTGCAGCGCATCGCACGCTCATGCGAGGCCGACCCCGACCGCAGGCGCGACGTCCTCCAGGACATGCATGTCGCGATCTGGAAAAGCCACAGGCTCTTCGACGGACGCTGTTCGGAACGCACCTGGATCTATCGCATTGCGACCAATGTGGCAGCCAACCACGTCAACAGTGAGCGCCGGAGGAACGGAAGACTCGTCCCCCTCGACACCATCGAGGACATAGCCTCGCCAGATCAGGCACCGGCGTCGGATAACGAACTGGCGCTTCAGAAACTCGTCACGCTTGTCAGCCGCCTCGACAACCCGGACCGCACCATCGTGACCCTGTATCTGGAGGGTCTCGACGCCGCCGCAATTGGCGAGATCACTGGCCTGTCTCCTGGCGCCATTGCCACGCGCATCTCAAGGACAAAGACAGTGCTTTCACGCCTTTTCAGGGAGACCAGCCATGGTTGACCACGATCGCGCCCAGGACATCTGGACCACCCAATCACAGGAGACTTTCACGATGAGTGTCGAAGAGATCAGAACACACGCTGCCTCCTTCCAGGGCAAGATCAGCGCGCGCAACTGGCGCGAACAGGCCGTCGGCGCGCTGTTGGCATTGGTCTTTCTGGGGGTGGCCCTGATCGCCGAACAGGCCTTCGCCCGCTTCGCAATGCTCGCGGCGGCCGCCGGCAACATCTATGTGATGTGGCAACTCCACCGACAGGCCCGCGCGGCGCACATCGACGAAGTTTGCCTGGTGACCGACTGGCGGCACTTCCACCGCGCGGAACTCGTGCGCCAGCGTGACGCCCTTCGCACAGTATGGCGCTGGTATCTTGGGCCGCTTGTGCCAGGTGTCGTGCTGGGTGTGCTGGCGGTCGCCTACGGAGCCTGGAGCAAGGGCAATGTCGCGGAAGCTGTCGTCATGGCAGTTCTGGGCCCCCTCGTCATGGCCGCAGTGTTCCAGCTCATTGCATGGATCAACATGAAGGCCGCAGGAAACATACAGACCGAGATCGACAAGATTGACCGCATGAACCTTGACAACGGGAGTTCACAACCATGAGGCTGTCTCGCAGACCATTCCTTCTATTGACATCAGCAGCACTCCTGGGAGCCGCCATGCCAGCAAGCGCTCAACCAGCCGGGTTTCTCGGCGACTGGTTTGCGACCCTCGACGTCGGCGCAGCCAAGCTGCGCCTGCGCCTGAACATCGCCGAAGGACCACGCGCGACACTCTTCAGCATCGATCAGGGCAACACGCCCATCCCTGCAAGCCTCATTCGGGTGGACGGCACAAAACTGCGGGTCGAGTGGCAGGTTCTCGGCGCTACGTACGAAGGCATATTGGCAGGTGATGCAATCACCGGCATCTTCACGCAGGGCCGGGGCTTCGATCTCGTCTTCAAGCGCACCGCAGCAGCAGACCGGGCCCCGGACGAAGTGGTGCTGCTGCCCCTGACGCAACAGCGCCTGGCAGCCTTGCGCGCAAGGGCCGGTGCGCCGGCCATGATGGCTGCCGCGCGCAATCCCGCCGGACGCAGCCTGTCCCTCGTCGACGGTCTGCGCATGCTGGGCAACCAGGCCCGGGTCACGACAGCCGACAAGTGGCACGTGGGGTCATGCACCAAGTCGATGACCGCCACGCTCGTCGCCCGTGTGGCAGAAGCCGGTCTCATCTCATGGAGCGACACGGTCGGCAGCGTTCTCGGCGCCGCGATCCCGGGACTGCATCCAGCGTATCGCGAAGCAGGCTATCTTCACCTTCTCTCGCACCACTCAGGCCTGCCCGGCAACATTCCCTTGACCGAGCTCGTCCGGTTTCCAAGGGAAAGCACCGACGCACGTGAAGATCGCAAACGCTACGCGACCATCGCGCTGCAGGCGGCGCCCGCAGGCGAGCGCGGGAAGCACTATGAGTACTCAAACAGTGGCTATGTCGTGGCCGGTGCAATGCTCGAGGCAAGAACGGGACAGCCGTGGGAAGAACTGGCGCGACGTCACTTGTTCGAACCGCTTGGCATGAAGGGGGCCGGGTTCGGTGCGCCGGGGACCCCAGGACTTGTCGACCAGCCGAGCGGCCACAATGTCGGCGCAACAGGGACAGTGACAGCCTTTGCTCCAGGGTCGCCCATCACGGACAACCCGGTGGTCATCGGTCCCGCAGGACGCGTGCATGCCACAGCCACGGACATCCTGTCCTATCTCGAGGCACATGCCCGCAAGTCGGCGTTCCTCTCTGCAGAAAGCTGGAAGCGCCTTCACACGCCTCCCTTTGGCGGCACCCATGCCCTGGGATGGGAGCGGTACGGCGAGACGATCTGGCACAACGGATCAAACACACTCTGGTATGCCGAGATACAGGCGGACCTCGCGCGCGGCACCGTCGGCATGGCGGCCACAAATGACGGACGCCTCGAGAGCGCCCAGCTCGCGGTTGAAACGGCCCTGAAGGAAGCGCTCGCAGCCGTCAGCTGAAACAAAAAGGGCGGACGCCGCGGCGCCCGCCCCCAAAATTCACTGCAGGCTTACATGCGATGCAGCGCGCAGAGCTTGTTGCCATCCGGATCGCGCAGATAGGCCAGGTACATCTTGCCGCTGTTGCCCGAACGCACGCCCGGCGGATCTTCGCAGGTCGTACCGCCCGCAGCGATGCCCGCCTTGTGCCAGGCATCGGCCTGCTCGGACGATGCTGCTGCAAAGCCAATCGTGCCACCATTGGCGGCCGTCGCCGGCTTGCCGTCGATCGGCTTCGAAACCGAGAAAATGCCCTTCGGCGTGATGTAGAAAATGCGGTGGCCATCGACGACCGCAGGTCCGACGCCGAGCGTTCCGAGCAGGGCGTCATAGAACTTCTTGGCGCGGTCCAGATCGTTGGTGCCGATCATGATATGTGAAAACATCGCAGTCCTCCTTTGTAGGTGCCGGACATCACCCTTTGTGCCCGGTCCGCGTCAAGGGGCCGGGCGAAAATTCAGCGCCGGAAACGCCGGGCCAAGTGCAGAATGGTCACCAACACGACGTAGGCAGGCCCCGGGCGAGCAAGGTACGGCAAGCTCGTGATCGCAGGCTGGAAAGCCTTCTACACTGAGCGCAAGGACATCAGCGCCATAGTCGACAGAGTGAAAGCCATGGTCACGTCGCTGGTCCAATGCACAGCTTTTGACGCGAGGCCTGGCGTCTAGGGCTTTGGCATCGCTGCACTGGCCTTCAACCAGCCATTCGCCTCCGACAAGACTTCGGCAAGATGGCTGCGGCCCGCGCTGTCACTCATGAAATGATCAAGCCCGGACTTTTCCCGATAAGTCAGATTCTTGTGACCGGACGCATTGAAGCGGTCTCGCGTGGCCCTGGCTGACGCCACTGGCGCGAACTGGTCCAGCTCACCATGGATCAGGAGAATGGGCGCCTTCACCTTCAGCAAGTCATCGGCAAGCACGCGATCCAGAATGTCGGCCCACCATTTCCAGCTGTTTCCGCCCCAGACTTCAATGCTGGTCGGGTTCGCCCTGATGCGTGCGAAAACCGCATCCGTTTGCGCGGCAACAGGCGGAGGCAACACGCCCTTGATCCAGTCTGCCATGGCGATGCCGGTACCCGTCGACATGATGATCACGGCATCCAGCTTCGCAAGGCGTGGCGCGAGAACGGCAACAGCCGCGCCCCCTTCCGATCCACCGAACAGGACGATCTGCCCGTTCCACCAGGGCTCGCGGCTCAACGCGGCAATGACCCGCTGGTAGTCATCCGCACGCTGGGACACCGTATGCCCCTTGAAATAGTCCGGTGGACAGTCGCCAGCCTCACGCTGGCCAGACGACGCTGCC
>JBILMZ010000099.1:0-12029 GCA_044375275.1 Micropepsaceae bacterium
GATTCCAGCCGCAACAGTTTCTTCGGAGGCGAGCAGAGAGTAGGCTCGGTCGTCGAAGCGGTGACGGCGCTGGCAGCAGCGGAATCTGACGAGCGCGTGAAGGGCGCCTTCATCCGCGTTGGCGGTGGTGGCGTTGCGCCGAGCACGGCACAGGAACTTCGCGCAGCCTTGAAGGCATTCAAGGCCAAGGGCAAGTTTGTCATCGCGCACGCGCAGGCATTCTATACCGGCGGCATGGGTGACTACATGCTGGCGGCAGCGGCCGACGAGATCTGGCTCCAGCCGGTCAGCGAGATGAACACCACGGGCGTCGCAACGACCTCGATGTTCCTCCGCGGCCTGCTCGACAAGATCAATGCCGTCCCGCAGTTCGAGCAGCGTTACGAATTCAAGAACGCCGCGAACGTCTACACGGAAAAGGACTTCACAGCAGCCCATCGTGAAGCAACGACACGCTTGCTGGAGTCCCTCTTCGAGTCGTCAACAGCGACCATTGCTGCTGACCGCAAGAAGACGCGTGACGAGGTCGTCGCTCTCATCAACAACGCGCCGTATCTGACCCAGGAAGCGATCGACGCGAAGCTGATCGACAAGCAGGGTTTTGACGACGAAGCCCAGGACGCCGCCCTTGCAAAGGCCGGCGACAAGGCCGAACTCAAGACGCTCAGCGAGTACTTCCAGCTCGTTGGCAGCCCTTGGGCTAATCCGGGCTCGCCTGAGATTGCCTTCATCCACGGCGAAGGCGCAATCAACGACGGCAAGTCGCAGGGCGGCGCCTTTGGCGGCGACCCGACGATCGGCGGTGACACGATTGCCAAGGCCTTCCGTGACGCAACCGAAGACGAAAGCGTCAAGGCGATCCTCTTCCGCGTCAATTCACCGGGCGGCTCGGCCATCGCGTCGGACCAGATCCTCGACGCCGTCAAGAAGGCCCAGAAGGCCGGAAAGAAGGTTGTCGTGAGCATGGCCAACGTGGCGGCTTCAGGCGGCTACTATGTGTCGCTCTCGGCCGACAAGATCTTCGCCCACGAAACCACCATTACGGGATCGATTGGTGTTCTCTCAGGCAAGATCATCACGACAGGCGCCTGGGCCATGCTGGGCATCGACATGAAGTCGATCGGCGTCGGAACGAATGCGCTCATGCAGTCGGACAACCAGCCCTTCACGCCGGAACAGCTTGAGAAGTTCCGCAAGGGCGTGGACCAGATCTACATGGACTTCACGGCGAAGGTTGCGGCGGGCCGCAAGATGGATGTCGAGAAGCTCCGCGAGGTCGCACGCGGTCGCGTGTGGACGGGTGCCGACGCAAAGGCGCGTGGTCTGGTCGATGAGTTCGGTGGCTTCCGGGCCGCGCTCGAGGCAACCAAGGCCCTCGCCGGCATTCCGGCGGATTCCGAGATCAACCTGGTCTCCTATCCGCGCAAGAAGAACCCGTTCGAGGAGATCGCGGAAGCGTTCGGCACCACGGCTGAAGTGGTGCGCGCTGTTGCAGTCCTGTCGGAAATCACGGGTGCGGAGCCTGTGACGGAACTCTCCAAGGCCATGCGCGAGCAGCGCCTTGAAGGGGATGCGCCGCAGATCAAGATGTTGCCGCAGAAGACGAACTAGTCTCCTCGAAGTCAGAAACGGAATGGGCGCGAAGCGAAAGCTCCGCGCCCTTTTTGTTTCCGGATACCGTGAATGCGCCGTGCGAGGTCGAAGCCGCGCTTCACTTCACATCGTGGACGTAGGAGCCAGTCAGCGAGTCGTGCAGCATCTGCCGGCGCTTCGAGAACAGCGCCATCACGACACCGATAAACGCGGCGCCGAATGAAACGATCTTCAGCAGGTTTCGCAAGGCAGCCCGATTGAGGTCCATGTCATCGCTCTGCACGGGCGAAACACGGATACCCATGATGAGCTTCCCGGGGGTCGCGCCACGCATCAGCAGCCCTTCATTGAGCACGGCCAGCGCAAAATACAGGATGATGCTGGCAAGGGAGAGCGGAAGGCGCCAGATCTCGCGCCCTGTGGACTTGTCGATCAGCACTTCCTGGCTCTCGGCCACTTCCGGGCGGTCCGCGATATTGGAGGGCCCGATCTCGACATCCGTGCGCCGGTAGGTCTGGCTGACAAGCCCGAAATAGCTGCGCTCGATGGTCGAGCGCGTCGTTGTCCGGATGATCTTGCCGCCGCCCTCGATGTCCGTCGAGGGAAGATCTGAGGACACCAGGCGTTCCTTCGCGAACAGGCTGAACGGTGCATCGATGGCAAAGACGGGACCAACGGCCGACTGAAGCCCGACGGCCAGTGCCAGCGCTGCAGCAGAGGCAAAGAGCGCATCGACCACGCCAGCGCCGAACCGCAGGGAAAGCGGTGCCGGCGCCAGACCCAGCGCGCGCGCACTGGTCCGGCTCGGGCTCCCTTCCCCGGCGATGGGCATGGAAGGCGACGTCTCGTGCAGGACGACGAATGTCGGTACCTGGTCGGAAATGTTCTTGACCTGCTGGTTGCCGAGAAACGAGTAGCCCAGCGCCAGCTTGTTCTTGATCTGGTCGTGCACGGAACCTGAAATCAGGATTCCCCCGGGGGGAGCGAGGCTTTGCAGCCGGGAAGCGATATTGACCCCTTCGCCGAATATGTCGTGATCATCGATCATGACATCGCCGAGGTTCACGCCGATGCGGAATGCCATTTTCTGGGAAGAGTCCAGCGCCTCGTTCTGTGCCTTCAGCTCGCGCTGGATTTCGACCGCGCATTGAACGGATTCCACCACGCTGTTGAAGTCCGCCAGCACGGCATCGCCGGACCAGCTCACGACACGCCCGCGATGGCGCTGGATGAAGGCCTCGATGAGTTCCCGGCACTGCTTGAGGCGGACAAGAGTGCCGTGCTCGTCGGCACCCATCAACTTGCTGTAACCGACGACGTCAGCACAGAAAATGGTAGTCAGCTTGCGTTTGACAGTGTGTGTCACGATAGGCTCGGCAAACCAATTGTTGCACCCGGACGCCTTATAGCCGCTGTTTGATCCGATGTGCACCAACCAATTGGAGTGGAGTCAGGCGCAGCACCTTCATCGGGGGATATTTCCCGGATTTCTTGGGCTTTCCAATTTCTGCTCAGCGAATCAGGGCGACGGCTTGTTCTGCCATCGCCCCGATGCGCAATGCGTTTCCAGGCCTGATTACATCTTTGTTCGTATCGACAGCGCCCACGTACGGCCCAACGGATCATACAGCGCGGCATCCGTGTTCGCCTGGTCGAACAGGCCGTTCAGGGTCTGCGGCGTCTCCTCGTCAGCGACGTTGTTGACGGTGACCGTCAGGTTCAGCCACTCAACGGGCGCATAGCGCAGGGCCACATCGACGTAGCTTGCCGCGGGGGCTTTGGGATCGCCGGCCCAATCCTGCTCGGTCAATTCGGGGACGTAGGACCAACGGCTGAACACGGTCCAGTCATCGATTGCATACTGGACGGAAAGCGACGACTTCCAGTCGAATGTGGCGCCCCCGATGCCTGCGGATGTTGTGCCCGCATAATTGTCGCCGTTGATTGAGTAGGTATCGACGAAAGAGAACAGTTCATTGATCGAGAGGATTCCATCGAGGCCGATGTCATCAAGATCCAGGCGGTAGTCGATCTGGATGTCGTACCCTTCAGTCGACAGCGTGCCCTGGTTGCCCCGGCTGGTGTTCACGAAGTCAATCTGCCCGGTGACAGGATCACGTACGACATTCGCGCAGTTGGCGACGTCCGTGTTGTCCTGATAGCACTGATTGATGAAGAACTGGGCGCCAAACTCCGCAATGACATCGGAAATCTCGATTTCGTATCGGTCAACGGATGCCCTGAGATTGCCAATGCCGAACCAGTCATTGCCCGTTTGAAGCACGACACCAATCGTTGTTGTTTCCGCTGTCTCCGGCGAAAGGTCTGCATTTCCGAATGCGAAGGCCTCGACCTGCGAGTTGTTGGCCACGAAAATGCCGGTCAGCGGATCATAGATTACGCCTTGGCTTTCGCAGAACGACCTGTCAACTGAATCGTCATTGAGCGTTCCTTCGCCGTTGGTGTCGCGACATGGATCCGTGTAGGAGGGGAAGCCCTGATCTCCATCCTGGAATGCTTCGAAGACTGAAGCAACACGGGTTGCCTTGTTGTAGACCCCACGGAACTTGAGCCATGCGAATGGCGAGTATTCGCCGCCATACTTGTATGTTTCGACCGAGCCCGCTGTTGAGTATTCCGAAAGGCGGAAGCCCGCCTCAACACCAAGAAAGTGGACATACGGAACGTCTGCAACGAGTGGCAC
Organism: Micropepsaceae bacterium; assembly: GCA_044375275.1. GTDB lineage: Bacteria > Pseudomonadota > Alphaproteobacteria > Micropepsales > Micropepsaceae > SZUA-430. Next base: position 4,298 of record JBILMZ010000099.1, read on the forward strand.
CGATACCTCGGTATAGCCTTCGATCACATCCTGGGAACCAGACTGGTCCTGTGTGGCATTGAAGCCGAAGATGTTTCCGGTGCGCTGTTCATTGTCGACCTGGAACGAAGCCTTTGAATAGCGGTACTCGCTGCCCGCAACGAGACTCGTTGGGCCCGCACCCGTCAGATCGAACAAGTCTCCTGAAAGGAAGCCCGAGGCGGTTGCCTCCTCGACCTGGGTACGGCTCCAGGTGTTGACCCTGAGGAAGTTGGTCATTTCATCCGTCAGGGTGTCCGCTCCGAAGATGTCCAGCGCCACGCAGCCCGGAAGCGCTGCGGATCCAAGGGGGACGCCATTCACGTCCGCGCAGCCGGCCAGGCCCTGTGCAAGCGCGGTCTTGTTGACCGAGTTGCGCGCACGCGTGATGAAGTCAACATCTGCGAATGATGCCGAGACTTCGTACGACCACGACTCGTCGATGGTGCCTTCAAGGCTCCCGAAGAGGTTGACGGAAGAGTTTTCGCTATCGCCGACGCGAAGGCCAACCTCATTCGTCCGCCGATTGATGATGAAGTCGGCGAGCGGATCATCCCGCGTCGCAAGCGCAAGCGCAAGGTCAGGGGCTCTGGAAGCGATCAGCGCCTGCATGGGCGCATTATACGTGACATTGAGGTCTGTTGCGGGCGTAGCGGCCAGCTTCACCTGGGTATAGGAGTCCGAGTAGATGGCGCCAAAGTTGAAGGTGACGTTTTCCTCCAGATCGTAATGCCCGAACATCGAGACGTTGTATCGCTCGGCCGGAATGACCAGATAGTTGTCAGGCGCATAGTTGTAGCGTGAAGAATTTCCCGGAAGGCCGGTGCCGCGGTCGGGGACCCCGCAAGCGCCCGAAGTAAATCGGGGTGTCAGTGCGCCTGTGCTGTCGAACGAGAGGTTTCCTCCGTCCACGCTTGGTTCCGCCCCAGTCGACGGATCGCAATCTGCATCAACATTGAGAAACCGGGACGGCAACACTGCCGAAAGGTTCTGGAATGGGTTGTCCGGGTTCTCGGCGATCCATCCCCACGCCGGTGTGCCGGAGCCACCGCCGGAAACGAATCCGCCGCCATCCTGATTGACACACGCCTGCGCTTCGCCCTTTGAGTCGACGACGGAGTATTTCCCAGTCGAGTACGAATAACAGTACGAACCCGCCACGCGCGAGTAGTCGAACTCGCCTTGGGAAACACCTTCGCGCGAGAAGTACTCGGCGAAAACGGTCACATTGCCTTTGCCGCCCGCGAAATTTCCGCCAATGAGGCCTTGGAAGTTTCGCTCTTCAGCCAGGCCGCGCTCGGCCTGGTTGGCTGACGCGGTCAGCTCAAACCCCTCGAAGTTCTTCTTCAGGATGAAGTTGACGACGCCGGAAACCGCATCTGAGCCATACACGGCGGACGCCCCGCCCGTGACGACTTCCACGCGGTCGATCAGTCCGGCCGGTATCGTGTTGATGTCTGCGGCGCCCGTGGTCGACGATGCCGGGAGGCGGTTTCCGTTGACAAGTATCAGCGTCCTGTTGGGTCCCAGGCCACGCAGGTCGATGGTCGCAAACTCCTCGCCCCCCGCGTTGTTGGATGTGAAAGTGTTGCCCGGCACGAGCTGTGGCAGGTCGTTCAGGAGGCGTTCCACGCTGTTGGTCTGCGTGAGTTCAAAGGTCTGCGAGTTGATCGTGGTCACCGGACTGGTGGTGCTGTAGTCCCGCTTTTTCAGCCGGGAGCCCGTAACCGTGACTTTCTCAACGGTGGGCTCCGCCGGGGGGGCTTCCTGGGCAACAGCCACGTTGACGCTCAGGGTAGCAACGGCGGCTGTGGCCAGCAGGCTGAGCTTGAAGCTGCGGGCAAAAGATGTCTTGTTCACGGGCGAGCCCTCAAAAACTCAATTGTTTGGCCGGGCAAACGCACCTGCGGGGCAGTGTTTGCGAATCGCTGGCCTCCTCAACGAGGATTGGGCGCGGAAGGTGAACAAAAGGTTTCACAGGCAGCTCGTGTATTCTGCCGCTCGCAGTTGGATGGCGTGCTGGTGCAAGTGGGTACCGTCGACGGATGCTGACGCAGGCCAACGGTCAAACATGAGTTTGAAGCGAGCGGGACCCGGTTTGGAGCGCACAAGGTAGCAAGATTCCGGTTGCCAACGCCGAAGTCTGGCCTAAGCTTTGACCTCTGACCCTCATACCAACGGGAGGACAAACAATGAAATTTTCGCTTTTGCTGGCAGGATTGGTGGCAACTGGAGTTGCTGCTGCGGTGGCAACGTCAGGAAGCATGCAGGCTCATGCTGCACCAGGTTCGTGTCTGAAGATTCGTGATCTCGGCGAACTCAAGCCACTGGACGAAACGACGAGCCTTGCAACCTCGCGTCATCAGGGAAACTACATCGTGAAGTTTCGCAGTCCGTGTCGTGACTTCAGGTTCATCGACAATTTTTACACGGTGCGGGTCCAAAGTCAGGGCGAGTGCTTCGACGGGAACGACGTGCTTGAGTTCCGCTATGGAGGGCTGTGCTTTGTTCAAAGCGTGACGCGGTCTGCGGGTAACTGACTTCCGGGCAGGCGCCTCAATGCAGGACAGGCCTCCCGTTTCTGCGGGAGGCCTGTTTCAGTTTCAGCTGCTTACTTGCGGGTTACGTCAAGAAAGCGGGTCCGGTTGACACCGCGCACGGTGTTCTCCCAGTTCGCCACGTAGGGCTTAACCAGCGGCCTGATGTACTGGTAACAGACGGGCGCAACCGCCACGTCGTTCAGCAGCAGCTGTGTGGCCTGGCCGAGAAGCTTGCCGCGCTTGACCGCATCCTTCTCGAGGTTTGCTGCGGCCATGAGCTTGTCATAGGCCGGACTATTGTACCCCGGATAGTTCAGCCCGACATTTGAACTCTGGAACAGGAACAGCACGTTCTGGGCGTCGCTATAGTCGAAGACCCAGCCCGCATGTCCCATCTCGAAGTTGCCGGTTTTCAGCAGGTCATAGTGGATCGCGAACTCCTTCGCCTGCAGCTCCACCTGCGCGCCGACCATTTTCCACATCGCCTGCAATGCAATGGCATAACGACGGGAGTCAGGCCGGTTGATGTAGTTGTAGCTCACCTTGAGCGGCTTGCCGGGACCATAGCCGGCCTCCGTCAGGAGGCGCTTGGCTTCGGCGCGGCGCTCCGCCATTGTCTTGCCCGACCATGGCACGTTGGCAGAGCGGTCGACATTGGCCAGGCCCGGCGGCAGGACCGTCTCGGCCTCTACGCCGAAGGCGCCGAAGTAAACATCCCGCTGCACTGTCGCTTGGTCGATCGCCATCCCGAGTGCGAGCCTGACCCGCTTGTCGGCGAGCGGCCCCTTGCGCATGTTGAAGACCGTGTAGAGGACGCGCAGCCCCGTATACTTGCGCGTCTCCTTCGGTATGTTGGTCGACAGCCAGCGGAACTCGGTCAGGGGCCAGCGATCCAGCGTGTCGAGCTCGCCTGCGCGGTAACGCTTGAGCGAAGCCGGCTCGTCCGTGGTCGGAAAGAACGACACCGAGTCAATCTTCACGCTGGCAGCATCGAAGAAAAACGAGTTCTTCACGAGCTTGATGTGGTCGTTGGGCCGGCGCGTGGCCAGCTTGTAGGCACCGTTCGAGACCATGATCCCGGGCTTGGTCCAGTCCTTTCCCGCCTTCTCGACCACGTGCTTCGGCAGCGGGAAGGTTGTGTAGTGCGTCAGCATCTCCGGCATGTAGGGCGCCGGATGCTCGAGTTTCACCACGAACGTCTTTGGATTTGGCGCACTGACCCCCAGTTGGTCGAGCTTCAGCTTGCCCGTGCTGACCTTTTCGGCGTTCTTCACTGGAAAGAGGATGCTCGCATACTCCGACGCCGTCACCGGATCGAGCACGCGGCGCCAGGCAAACACGAAGTCGGCCGACGTGACGGGCTTCCCGTCTGACCATTTGTGGTCGCGGATCGTGAACGTCCAGGTCAGGCCGTCGGCCGAGGTTTCAACCTTCTCGGCGGCACCCAGGACCGCCTGACCCTTGACGTCCTCGGTATAGAGGCCGGTGAACATGTCACCGAGAATCTGGTTCTCCGGATCACCTGAGGCCTGATGCGGGTCCAGACCCTTGGGCTCGGCACCGTTACCCCGGTTCAGGTACTTCGAGGCCGATGCCGGCACAGCCGCGACGGCAAAGGCAAACAGGACGGCGAGGAGGCGTTCGCGCCAGACTGCTTTTGAACTTTTCATAGTTTCTCCATGCTTCGTGCCAGGGGCACGCTAGTTGTTCCACCACTTCGACCAGGCATCCGCGCTGAACCACGAAGCCACCCAGTCGAAAAATCCATCCTGTTGTTCCGCATTGACGTCCGGAAGTGCTGGAGACACTGACTTGTCACCCAGATCCAGCCATCGGGTGCGATTGACGGCCCGGGGGTTGCTCACCCAATTGACAACATACGACTTAACGAGGTGCCGCTGGTAGGGAAACATCAACGGCACGGAAGGGATGTCTGCGATCAACTGTGCGTGGGCATTGCCCAGGAGCCGGGCGCGCTTGGCGCTGTCAGGCTCACGGTCTGCTTCCCTGAGGAAATTCTCGAATATTTCACTCGCATACCATGAGGAATTGAGCTGCTCCGAAGCAATCTGGAATGTGAAGAACAGGTTCTTCGCATCGTTGTAATCCAGCGACCAGCTGTTGTGCGCCGCTTCAAAGTCATGAACCTCAAGCAGGTTCCAGTGAACCTTGGCTTCGCTGGCCTGCAGTTCCACCTGGATGCCAACCGCGCGCCACATGGCCTGAAGCGCAACGGCTGCTTTCTTGATGTCCGGCACGTTGATGTAGCGATAGGTGAATTTCAGCGGAGCCGACGAATTGAACCCGGCGGCAGCGAGGATCTTGCGCGCGTCCTTCTGCCTGTCGAGGATGGGCATGTCGTGCCAGGGCACTTTGGCGTCAAGGTCGACATTCGCCGTGCCCGGGGGAAGGAAGCCATACGCGGCCTCTCCGTAGACATCGAGCAGCACGCGCTTTGAAAGCGCTTCGTTGTCGATGCTCATCGCGACGGCCTTGCGCACATTGTAGTCGTCGAACGGCTTTCTCTTCAGGTTGAAGGAAACGAAGTTGACCGAGAGTTGGGGCGCGCGCCTGGCTTCATCCGGAATGTGGGTCTTCAGCCACTTGTGCTCCGTGGTTGGCCAGCGTTCCTGGGTGTCGAGTTCCCCGGCGCGATACCGCCTCAGCGCCGTGTTGTCATCGTCGCTCGGATAGAAGAAGACCTCGTCAATCTTCACGCTGGCCGCATCGTAGAAGCGCGCATTCTTGATGAGCCTGATGTGATCATGCGGTCTCCACTCGCTCAGCACGTAGGGGCCATTGACGACCATCTTGCCCGGCCGTGTCCATTCGCTTCCGAATTTCTCGAGATACGACTTCGGCACGGGAAAGGTGGTGTAGTGCGTGAGCAGTTCAGGCAGGAACGGCGCTGCATGCTCAAGCGTGATGACCAGCGTGGACGGGTTGGGTGCATTCACGCCAAGGCGGTCCTTGCGGACGTCACCCTTGTTGAAGGCCTGCGCATTCTTGATCGGATAGAGAACGGATGCGTATTCGGCCGCCGTCTCTGGCGCGAGCACGCGCTGGAACGCATACACGAAGTCGCCAGCCGAGACCGGCTTGCCGTCTGACCAGTTATGCGCCCGGATCCTGAACGTCCAGGTAAGGCCATCCGGTGAGGTTTCCACACTCTCGGCGGCCCCCAGAACGGGTTGCCCGTTCTTGTCTTCCGTGTAGAGCCCCATCAGCATGTCGCCGATGACGTTGTTCTCGGCCGTCATGACCGCCCGATGCGGATCGAGGCTGTAGGGCTCAGCGCCGTTTCCACGTTTGAGGATCTTGGAGGCATCCGCGGCACCGGGCACCAGGACCATGACAAGCGCGGTTGCGAAAAGCACGCGAAGCAGAAAAGCCGGCATGTCCCAGAACTCCCTGTTTCAAGGCAAACGGAATCAGGGCGCCTCGAGAGCGCCCTGAACTATCATCGGCCTATGAATTCCACCACTTGCTCCAGGCTTCAGGGCTGAACCAGGATGCCAGCCAACCCCAGAACCCGCCACCTTCGGAGGCTGGGGCTTGCGCTTCGACCTTGCGATCAAGTTCCAGCCAGCGCGTCCTGAATATCGCGCGAGGGTTCTCGACGAAGTTCTTGACGTGCGGCTTCACGATCGTGCGCTCATACAGATAGAACATGGGCGCGATGGGCAGCTCCTTCAGCAGGGTCGCCTGGGCATCGTCAAGGAGTTGTCCGCGCTTTGCGGCATCAGGCTCTGCATTGCTGCGGCGCATGAGGTCGTCGAACACGGGGTTGTTGAAGCCCGGGTAGTTCTGCTGTTCGGTCGAACTCTGGAACAGGTACAGAATGTTCTTGGCGTCACTGTAGTCGAAGACCCACGCCGCGTTGCCAGCCTGGTAGTTCTTGGTCTTCAGGTTGTCATAGTGCACTTTCGGTTCACCGGGGATCAGTTCCATTTTGACGCCGATGCCCTTCATCATCGCCTGGATGGCAACCGCTGACCGCTTCGCATCAGGTGTTGAAATGTAGTTGAACGTGAAGGTGAGCGGGTTGGCAGGGCCATAGCCGGCTTCCGCCAGAAGTTTCTTCGCTTCCTCACGGCGTTCCTCGATGGACTTGCCGGCATAGGGCATGCGCGCATCGTTCTTCACGCCGGACAGGCCCGGCGGCAGGATGGACAGGGCTTCCTTGCCGTAGACGCCGAAGAAGACATCCTCTTCGATCACCTTGCGGTCGATCGCCTGAGCGATTGCCTTGCGCACGCGAATGTCGTTGAACGGCTTCTTGGTGGTGTTGAACGTCCAGTAGCTGACGGCAAGGAAAGTGAACTTGCGTGCCTCGGAAGGAATGTTCGCGCTTAGCCACTTGTGTTCCGTCAGGGGCCAGCGTTCATTCATGTCGATTTCGTTGGCGCGATAGCGCTTCAGCGCCACGAGATCATCTTCGATCGGGTAGAACGTGACCTTGTCGATCTTGACGCTGGCAGCGTCATGGAATTTGGGATTGCGCACCAGCGTGATGTGATCGTGGGGGCGCCATTCCTGCAGGATGTAGGCGCCGTTCGACACGAGATTGCCAGGCTTCACCCAGTCACTTCCGAGCTTCTCGATCACATGCTGCGGCAAGGGGAAGGTTGTGTAGTGCGTCAGGAGCTGCGGGAGATAGGGTGCCGGGTTCTCCAGATCAATGACAAGCGTTGACGCGTCTGGCGCGCTGACACCCAGGGACGTCACCGCGGCCTTTCCGAAGCTCACCGCTTCGGCATTCTTGATGGGATAGAGAAGTTCCCGGTACTCGGCAGCCATGGCCGGATCAAGGATGCGCCGGAACGCAAAGACAAAGTCATTTGCGGTAACGGGCTTTCCGTCAGACCAGGTGTGTGCGCGGATCTTGAAAGTCCATCGCAGCCCATCCGCGGAGGTCTCGACCGACTCGGCGGCACCGAGCATGGGCGATGCGTCTTTGGCTTCGGTGTAGAGTCCCATGAACATGTCACCGATGACATTGTTCTCCCATGTGCCTGTCGCACGATGCGGGTCAAGGCTTTTCGGCTCTCCGGCATTGCCCCGATAGAGATGGCTTTCAGCCAGCGAAGGCAGCGCAGTGAACAAGGCTGCGGCCAGCGACAGCGCAGGCAGAAGTGCAGCAAGGCGGGTGATCCGGGGCAGGATGTGCCAGA
>JBILMZ010000090.1:0-12815 GCA_044375275.1 Micropepsaceae bacterium
CTGTGGATTGATTCCGAAGCCTGTGGAGAAATCGGCTGATCCCTGCGAATTCACATGCCTCGATAGCATTACCTCTCTTTATGTTGAACCCCCCACCCCGTTGAGTTAGCACCTGCAGCAATTCGGTTGCCGAAGAAAACAAGATTGGTGGAGTGTTCCATGAGAAAATTCATTATTGCCTGTGCGATCGCCGTGTCCGCCGCTGGCTTTGCCGCGAGCGCCCAGGCTGACAGCTTCCTCGTCGGCTTGCTCCAGGGCGTGAACTGGCAGGTGCCGAAGTGCTCGACCCCTGAAGTCCTCACGCAGGTGAAGGACCGCGCGGGTCACATCCACTTCCGCTGCATGAAGCCTGCATCGCGCTAGTCTCTGGAGGGTCTCGCGTTACACGGTGAAAAGCTGAACCATCGCGCGAGCGTGACGGCCGACACAACGCGCTACACTTTGGCACACACAATCCGGCGGCACTGACCGGTGCCGCCGCAGACGGGCCCAAGTTCCGCCCGATTTGGCTCCGAAGGTCCCTCCCCTCACGACCGCAGGGAGAACGACCCATGCCACTTGCCCAGCTGCGCCGCACGACTGCCCTCACACTCATCGCGGCGGGACTTGCCGTTTCGCTTGCCGGCGCACCTACGGCCTCTGCCGAAGGTTCGCCGCGCTACGGGGCCAATGCGCCCCAGAAGACGCTCAAGCCCTTTTCCTCCGAGCGCGAACTGATCAAGTTCCTCAAGAAGCGCCAGCCCAAGCCTTCGACCCGCAAGTCGGGCGCGGGCGGGCCGCCGCCACCCGCGCCTGCCCCCATGGCTGCCGCCGAAGCCGCTCCGGCAGATGCCTCCGCGTCGCCGGCCGCTGACGGCATCACCAACAACCAGGAAGCCGGTGTCGACGAAGGCGGCATCGTGAAGATGAAGGGCGACATCCTCGTCGTCCTGCGCCGCGGACGTCTCTTCACCGTCTCGACGCGCAATGGCGGGCTCGATCCCATCGACTCCATCGATGCGTTCCCGCCGGGCGTAAACCCTGGCGGCGACTGGTATGACGAGATGCTTGTCTCGGGCAACCGCGTGATCGTGATCGGCTACAGCTATGCGCGCGGCGGCACGGAGGTCAACCGCTTCCAGATCGACTCCGATGGCGACCTCGAATACGAGGACTCGTACCACCTGCGGTCGAATGACTATTACTCGTCGCGCAACTATGCCTCGCGCCTGATCGGCACGAAGCTCGTCGTCTACACGCCGCTCTATCTGCCCTACAATGCGTCAGAGAACATGAACTGGCTGCCGGCCATGCGTCGCTGGCGCGGTTCGCCTTCGGCCACGTCCTTCGAGCCCACGGCATCGGCGACGCGCATCTACCTGCCGCCCAACATGAGCGACGGGACGTCGATGCCCTCGGCGCTTCACTCTGTCACCGAATGTGACCTTGCGGCGTGGCGGCTGAGCTGCACGTCCACGGGCGTGCTCGGACCGGCGGGGCGCACCTTCTATGTCTCGCCCAAGGCGGTCTATGTCTGGGTCAGCCAGTATCGCCGCGCGCGTCCGGATGCCAGCGAGCCGGCCGGGATGCTCTATCGCCTGCCACTTGATGGCTCGGCGCCATCGGCGATCGGCGTGAGAGGTGTCCCCACCGACCAGTTCTCGTTCCGCGAGGACTGGAACGATGGCCTCCTCAATGTGCTCGTGCGCAGTGAAGGCGGCGGTGACGCGATGTGGAACCCGGAATTCGCCTCGGGTGCTGTCTCGCTGCTCCAGGTGCCCCTGCGCGCGTTCAATGATGGCCGCGAGGAAGTCCTGCCCCGCGCCTATCGCATGCTGCCCAATCCGTCCGGCGACCGCTGGGCCTTCCAGAACCGGTTCATCGGCGACTACGTGCTCTATGGCAATGGCGCCGGCTGGGGCCGCCCGACAGGACAGTCGATGGTGGTTGCCGCCAGCGTGCGTGGTGGCTCAACCGCCGTCATTCCGCTGCAGCATGGCGTGGACCGCATTGAAGCGATGGGACGCGACGCCGTCGTGATCGGTGGTGACGGACGCGACCTGCACTTCCAGTCCGTCGAACTCACGGACGGGTTCATGCCGCGCACCGGCGACCGCTATACGCTGGACGGGGCCTCACAGGGAGAGACGCGCAGCCACGCGTTCTTCTTCAAGCCCGAGCCTGGCTATGACCGCAGCGATCGCAGCGCCGGCCTGATTGGCCTGCCGGTCACGCGCGCGGGACGAGCGGGGTATGAGCACCTGCGCGAGAACTCGGCTGCGATCACTTTCCTGCGGCGCGCCGCGCGCAAGTTCTCGCCGCTGGGTGAGCTCGGCGCGAGCGAGAGCGGCGTCATCGACGATGGCTGCCGTGCCTCCTGCGTGGACTGGTATGGCAACTCGCGTCCCATCTTCATCGGCAACAGGACGTTCGCGCTGATGGGTTACGAGATTGTCGAAGGTGAAGTGGGACCCCGGTCGATCCGCGAGACGAAGCGGGTCACCTTCGCGCCAAGCCGCGGACGGTAGTTCCGCCGACTGACAGATGGCGACCGCATTGCTGAGCGGTACGGTCGCTATTCATGTGAGATTGATGTCACACTGATGAACGATCAAGCCTCGTGGATCGTCAATCAATCCAGACGCAGCCTGATCTACAGGCACGCTTGTATATTCTGCCACCCTGTCGATTCAGATTCGCGGGAAGGCTGGCGTGACGTCCCAAAAATTCGCAGTGCTGCTTGCAGGCGGGAGCCTCTGGGTCCTGGCCGCCGGTGCCGCGTGGGCGGACGGGCGCAGCGTTGACGAGAAGCTGGAGCAGCTTCAGAAGCAGCTCGAGGCCCAGCAGCAGCAGATCAACAGCCAGAGCCAGGAAATCGACCGCCTCAAGACAGAGCTGAACGCGAAGGCATCTCCAGCACCTGCGCCGCCCGCGCCCGCTCCGGTGACACCTTCAGTCACCTTCGATGGCGGACGACCGACCTTCAGGAGCGCAGATGGAAATTCCTCGCTCTCCCTCCGCGGGCGTTTCCAGCTTGATGCTGCCCGTTACAATCAGGATGATCCGGGGCCGCTTGCGTCCGACTTCCGGCGCGGCTCGCAGGGTACCGGGCGCGAGGTGAACTCTGCCCGCGAGCTGTCCAATGGGGCCAACTTCCGCCGCGCCCAGATCGGCGTGGAAGGCAAGCTCGCCTCCGACTTCAACTACAGGCTCATGTTCGAGTTCGGCGGCAGCGGTACCGAAGGCCCTGCACGGCTGCATGAAGCCTGGCTCAGTTACACCCCCTTCGCGCCGCTGACGATCCAGGCCGGTGCCTTTGCACCCAATGCCAGCCTTGATGATGCAACATCCTCGGACGAGAGCCTGTTCATAGAGCGCGCCAGCCCTGCCGAGCTGTCACGCAGCCTCGCGGGGTCGGATGGGCGCTATGGCGTGGGCTTCAGGCTCAACGAAAGCCACTGGTTCCTGTCGTCCTTCCTGACGGGCGGCACCGTCGCTGACGCGGAGATTGCCGGGGAACAGATGGCAGTGGTTTCCCGCGCGGCGGTCCTGCCTTATGCCGACGCGGACATCGACTTTCTCGCCGGCGCTGACCTGACCTGGGTACTGGACCCGGCTGACCAGGGATCACTCGCCTCCGGCGCGCGCCATCCTGTCCGGTTCCGCGATCGTCCCGAGCTTCGCGTCGACAGCACGCGCCTCATCGACACCGGTATCATCGACGCGAAGTCGGCCCACGCAACGGGAGTGGAAGCCGCCCTTCGTGCGGGCAGCTTCTTCTTCCAGGGCGAGCACTTCTGGTATGGCGCCGAAGCGCGGACCGACACGCCGGCAGGCGATCCCTCGTTCTCGGGCTGGTACGCCGAAGCGGCGTGGACGCTCACTGGCGAAGCCCACAAGTACAATCCCGCCACGGCTTCCTTCCTCGCGCCGCGCCCGTCTTCACCTGTTGGCAGCGAAGGCGGGTTCGGCGCTGTCGAACTTGCCGTACGCTTCAGCCATGTTGACCTGAACCATGAGGAAGGCAGTGCGGGCTCGGCGGCAGCCGCCGGTGCCATTCGCGGTGGCGCGCAGGAAATCTGGACCTTCGGGCTGAGCTGGTATCTGACGCAAAACCTCAAGACGTCCTTCAATTACTTCCTCGTCGATGTTGATCGCCTGAACCCTGCCGGTGTGGGCAATCTCACGCCATTTGGCGCGTCTCCCGCCACGCCGCCCGACGGTGCGCAGATCGGGCAGGACTATGACGCCATTGCGGCGCGGATCCACTTCGCGTTCTAGGGCGATTTTCTGATCGTGGTGAGAAGAAGGATTGGCTCTCGCCCCTGACCGACACAAAAGCAAAAGGACCGGGTGATTATCCCCGGTCCTTCTTCCCCTGCCAGAAACTGACGGCTGAGCTTACCAGGAGCGTCCCTGCGTGCGGGCGACCTGCATCCTGGCGTCATAGGCCTTCAAGGCGGTGTTCAACTGCTGCGGCGACGGCAAGACAGCGCGCGGTGCGCCGTTCGCGAAGGACAGGTTCTGCGTCGCGCCCGGGTACAGGGTGGAAGCAACAACCTGTGACGTGAAGTGCTTGATGCCATCCTGAACCAGGGCAGCAAACACCACGATGTTTGTCGCGAGGTTCTTGCGGGTCACGCCACCGTCGACAATGATACCACGGCCAAACGCGATGACCTTTTCGTCAATCTTGATCGCCGTGTTGAAAAAGCTGTCCCGGTTGCGGGCGTTGATCATGTCTGTCGATGTGCCGATCGCACCCATGTCGACGAAGACCAGCATGACCAGACTGATGCACTTGCCCGGGCGAATATCACACCCAGTAATGCCAAACGTATAGGGGAGCTTGCCGTCGACGAAGGTTATGACCTTGCTGCCCTCGGCATCACGCACCTGCGCCTCTTGCGCCCCAAGCTCCGTCACGAGTGCCTTGACACTCTCCGACCCGAGCTCGTCAACAATGCTCGACGGGTTCTGGATCTTGATGTCATTGTTCTGTGCGAACACGAGCGACGGCACAAACAGTGACAGTGTGGCTGCGAGAGCCAAAGCGCGTTTCATTCGGGTCTCCGGGGTTGGAACGTCGTCACCCTAGGCAGTCAAAATGCGGCCCGCAAATGATTTGTCGTTGTCCTGCACGATTCTCTTGCCGCCACTGCACGCCTTGGTCGCAGCCCTGCACCTCCGGTCGCGCGCCACGCTTTTCTTTCGGCTCGGCCGGGAATTCCTCCCATCAACAACCCGTGAGTTGCATCGATAGAGGCCGCCGGGCGGCTCTGATTCCGGCATACTCAGGCGAGACAAGAGAGGGTTGTCCGATGCTGCGCTTTGTTCCGGTTCTGGTGACAGTGTGTCTGGCTGCCGGCATTGCCTTAGGGCGCAGTAAGGGTTTCACGCGAAGGCGCGAACAGTAGCGAAGTACGCGAAACGACCAAAACTCCCGTCATGGCTGCGTCTTCGCGTGAAACCCTTTTCCTAGAGCGGGTCGATGTCGCCGCTGGCGTAGGTGGTGGTGAGGGTCTCGATGTGGGCGGTCATGCGCTGGGCAGAGATCGCGTCGCGGAGGCCCTGCATCAGGTCCTGGTAGTGCGTGAGGTTGTGCCAGGTGATGAGCATGGAGGCGAGGATTTCCTCGGCCTTGACGAGGTGATGCAGGTAGGCGCGGGAGTACTGCCGGCAGGCGGGGCAGCGGCATCCTTCTTCCAGCGGGCGCTGGTCGTCGGTGTGCCGGGCGTTGCGCAGGTTGACGGGGCCACGCTTCGTGAAAGCCTGGCCATTGCGGCCGGAACGTGTCGGGAGCACGCAGTCGAACATGTCGATACCGCGCGCGACGGCGCCTATGATGTCCCCGGGCTTGCCGACGCCCATCAGGTAACGCGGCTTGTCGGTCGGCATGTGCGGCATGGTGAAATCGAGGACTTCGAACATGCGTGCCTGGCCTTCACCGACCGCGAGGCCGCCGACGGCGTAGCCGGGGAAGCCGATCTGTTGCAGGGCGGCGGCGGAGCGCTCACGCAAATGCGGATAGACGCTTCCCTGCACGATGCCGAAGAGCGCACGGCCTGGCGCTTCGCGGAAGCCTGCCTTCGAGCGCTTTGCCCAGCGCGTCGATAGTTCCATCGAGGTCTCAGCTTCCTTCTCGGTTGCCGGGAAGGGCGTGCATTCGTCGAGCACCATGTGGATGTCCGAGCCCAGCAGCGCCTGGATCTCCATCGAGCGCTCGGGCGTCAGCAGATACTGTGTGCCGTCGACATGGGACTGGAAGGAGACGCCGTTCTCGTCGAGCTTGCGCAGCTGCGCCAGAGACATGACCTGAAAGCCACCCGAGTCCGTCAGGATCGGGCGCGGCCAGTTCATCATCTTGTGCAAGCCGCCCAACTTTGCCACGCGCTCGGCCGAGGGGCGCAGCATCAGGTGATAGGTGTTGCCGAGCACGATGTCTGCGCCCGTCTCGCGCACGCTCTCGGGGAGCATCGCCTTGACCGTGCCGGCTGTTCCGACCGGCATGAAGGCGGGCGTGCGGATCTCGCCACGGACGGTGGAGATCACGCCCGTGCGTGCTGCGCCGTCGGTGGCGGAGATGGTGAAGCTGAAGTTGGTCATTGAACCTGCCACATCACGTTGTCATCCCGGACGCGACTTTCGCCGAAGCTTTGCTTCGGTGCGAAAGTCAGCGATCCGGGACCCGGAGAAGGTTCTGCGGCATTGCCTGTGGCTCTGGGTCCCGGCTCTCTCACTTTTTCAACGGCGCAGAGCGCCGGAAAAAGTGGAGGCCGGGATGACAGTGTGTGGGAGAACTTCATCTGGAATTCCGTATCAGCAGGCAGGCGTCGCCGTAGGAGTAGAAGCGGAAGCGGCGTTCAATAGCATGGGCGTAGGCGGCGCGCATGGTCTCGAGGCCGCAGAAGGCCGAGACGAGCATGAAAAGCGTCGAGCGTGGCAAATGAAAGTTGGTGAGCAGCATGTCGGCCGTGCGGAACTGGTAGCCTGGCGTGATGAAGATCCGGGTGTCGCCGGACCAGGGCTTCAGTTCGGCGGCGCTGGCCGTCTCGACCGTTCGCAGGCTGGTCGTGCCGACGCACATGACGCGGTTGTGGCGAGAGTGGGCGGCGCGAATGACATCGACCGTTGGCGCGGGCATGTCACCCCATTCGGCGTGCATGACATGCTCGCGCGTGTCCTCGGCCTTGACGGGGAGGAAAGTTCCGGCGCCCACGTGCAGCGTGACGCCTGCGCGGTTCACGCCGCGCGCTTCGAGGGCTGCGAGCAGTTCCGGCGTGAAGTGCAGCCCGGCTGTGGGGGCTGCCACGGCCCCTTCCTGGCGCGCGAAGACGGTCTGGTAGTCGGATGCGTCGCGCGCGTCGGCCGGGCGCTTGCCGGCGATATACGGCGGCAACGGCATGACGCCGTGGCGGGCGATGGCGGCGTCGAGCTCGGGACCGGACACGCTGAAGGCCAGACGGATTTCACCGCCCTCGCCCCTGGACTGCACAGCTGCAGAAAAGTTGCTCGCGAACTCTATCGTGTCCCCTATTTTCAGCTTTCGCCCCGGCTTGGCAAACGCGGCCCAGTGGGCGGCGTCGAGGCGCTTGTGCAGCGTGACCTCAATGTTCGCGGCGGGCGCCTCTCCGCGTGCGGGGCGGGTGCCAAAGAGCTGGGCGTTGATGACCTTGGTGTCGTTGTAGATGCACAGGTCGCCCGGGTTCAGCAATCCCGGCAGGTCGCCCAGCGTGGCTTCCGAAAACTCCAGGCTACCCTCGCGCACGACCAGCAGGCGCGCCGCTTCGCGCGGCACGGCCGGCCGCAGCGCGATGAGATCCTGTGGCAGGTCGAAGTCGAAATCGGAAACGCGCAATCAGGACCTATTGCGTTTCGCGGGCTTGATGCCACGTTCGGCCAGTTTGGCGAGGACGCGTTTCATCACATAGGGTGAGGCGAAGTGGGAAATGTCGCCGCCCAGTGAAGCGATTTCCTTCACGAGGCGCGAGGCGATGGACTGGTGCTCGGCGCCGGCCATGAGGAACACGGTCTCGATCTCGCGGTTGAGCTGCATGTTCATGCCAACCATCTGGAATTCGTATTCGAAGTCCGACACGGCACGCAGGCCGCGGATGATCGTCTGCGCGCCGACTTTTTCGGCGAAGTGCATGAGCAGGATGTCGAAGGGTTCGACCGTGATGATGACGCCGGAATTCTTCGCGATGCGAGCCGTCTCATGGCGGACCATCTCCACGCGTTCCTCGAGGGAGAAGAGCGGGCCCTTGGCCTCGTTGATGGCAACGCCGATCACGAGGTGATCCACCATCTTGGCCGCGCGGGTGATGATGTCCTGGTGACCATTGGTGATCGGGTCAAAGGTGCCTGGGTAAAGTCCGGTTCGTTTTACCATGTCGCTCATGTCCCGCGCGCGCGTCCGGAGCGATCATAGTGTGAGTCTTGTCAGAATGAACGGGCGTTTTTGGGCGCAGGGTTAGCGACGCACCCTCCGGGCCCAGAACAGTTAATGGCCAGCCCCATGCCCGCGCCGCTCTGTCTGCTGCGACAGGGACACTGCATTTTTCAGCAGGCGGGCTTCTCGATCCTTCCAGGCTGCGTCGTCCAGACCGAGAGGAAGTCGCGGTCTATGGCGTGGCTCAGGCCTCGGGGCGGGCGGGAGGCGCGATCAGGCGCCTTCCGCCTCGGCAGCTTCGCCACCTTCGATCTCCTGAACCTCGCCGATGCGTTCGACGGACACCACGCGCTCGCCTTCCGAGAGGCGGAACACGATGACGCCCTGCGTCGCGCGACCGGCCTGGCGGATCTGGGAGACGGCAACGCGGATCGTCTGGCCGGCATCGGTGATCAGCATCAGCTGGTCGGTGGTCTCGACCGGGAATGATGCCGCGATGCGAGCGTTCTTCTTCGTCATCGCCATGGCCACGATGCCCGAGCCGCCGCGACCGGTGACACGGTATTCGTAGGCGCTGGAGCGCTTGCCGAAGCCGGTTTCCGACACGGTGAGCACGAACTGTTCCTGCGCGCCGAGTTCGGCGTAGCGTTCCGGGGTCAGGGCGACGTCGGCCACGGCGGCCTCGTCGCTTTCCTCGCCGGGATCGGTGCTGTCGCTGTCCTCGCCAGCGGCCTTGCGGGCCATGGCTGCCATCTTGAGATAGGCGCGGGCTTCCTCGACGGTCGTATCCACGTGGCGCAGGATCGTCATCGAGACGATCTCGTCGCCTTCAGCGAGCTTGACGCCGCGCACACCGGTGGAATCGCGACCCTTGAAGACGCGGACATCGTCACACGAGAAGCGGATGCACTTGCCAAGCCGCGTCGTGAGCAGGACGTCGTCGGTCTTGCTGGAGATGGAGACGCCGACGATTGCATCGCCTTCCGCGATCTTCATCGCGATCTTTCCGCCGGCGCGGACATTGGTGAAGTCGCTCAGCAGGTTGCGGCGCACGTCGCCCGACTTCGTGGCGAACATGACCTCGAACTTGTCCCACTCAAGCTCGGCTTCCGGCAACGACAGCACTTTCGTGATCTTCTCGCCTTCCTTGAGCGGGAGCAGGTTGATCAGTGCCTTGCCTTTGCCCTGCGGCGTCGCCAACGGCAAGCGCCAGGTCTTGAGCACGTAGGCCATGCCGGTCGACGAGAAAAACAGCAAGGGCTGGTGGGTCGTGGCGACGAAGAGGTTTGTGACCCAATCTTCTTCCTTCGTCGACATGGCGGAACGGCCCCTTCCTCCACGGCCCTGCACGCGATAGGCATTGAGCGGCACGCGCTTGATGTAGCCCTGGTGCGTGACGGTCACGACCATGTCTTCGCGCTGGATCAGGTCTTCGTCTTCGACCTCGTCGCCGCCTTCAAGGATTTCCGTGCGGCGCGGCGTGGCGAAGGCAGCCCTGATGACCACGAGTTCGTCACGGACCACGGTCATCAGCTTTTCACGCGAGCGCAGGATCGAGAGATATTCCTCGATCGACTGGCCGAGGCCCTGCAGTTCGTTGCCGATTTCGTCGCGGCCGAGCGCGGTCAGGCGCTGCAGGCGCAGTTCGAGAATGGCACGTGCCTGTTCGTCGGACAGCTTGAGCGTGCCGTCCTCCTTCATCACATGGCGCGGGTCGTCGACAAGCGCCACGAGCGGCGCGACGTCGAGCGCCGGCCAGGTGCGTTCCGTCAGGCGCTGGCGGGCGGTTGCCGCGTCAGGGCTTGAACGGATGATGCGGATGAACTCGTCGATATTGGCGACGGCAATCGCCAGGCCGACCAGGACATGAGCCTTGTCGCGGGCGTCGCTGAGCAGCTTCTTCGTGCGCCGCGTGACGACTTCCTCGCGGAAGTTCACGAACACGCGGATCATGTCCTTCAGGTTCATCAGCAGCGGGCGGCCGCGGTCGAGCGCCAGCATGTTCACGCCGAATGAGGTCTGCATGGACGTGTAGCGGAAGAGCTGGTTCAGCACGACATCGGCCATCGCGTCGCGCTTGAGTTCGATCACGACGCGCATGCCCTGGCGGTCGGACTCGTCGCGTGCGTCGGAGATGCCTTCGATACGCTTTTCGTGGACGAGTTCGGAGATGCGCTCGAGCAGGTGGGCCTTGTTCACCTGATAGGGCAGCTCGGTGATGATGATCGCTTCACGGTCCTTGCGGACCTGCTCGATGTTGGTGCGGGCGCGAACAATGACGCCACCGCGCCCCTTCGCAAGAGCCACGCGGGCAGCGTTGCGGCCCAGGATCTGGCCATAGGTCGGGAAATCCGGACCCGGAACAATGTCCACCAGCTGCTCGATCCCGATATCCGGATCGGCGATGTAGGCCAGACAACCATCAACGACTTCGCCCAGATTGTGCGGCGGGATGTTTGTCGCCATGCCGACAGCGATGCCGGACGAGCCGTTGACCAGCAGGTTCGGGATGCGGGCCGGAATGACGACAGGCTCTTCGTCCTGGCTGTCGTAGTTGGGCTGGAAGTCGACGGTGTCGAGGTCGATGTCCTCGAGCAGCGCCTCGGCGGCGCGCGTCATGCGGACTTCAGTGTATCGCATGGCGGCCGGCGGGTCGCCGTCGACGGAGCCGAAATTGCCCTGCCCGTCCACGAGCGGGACGCGCATCGAGAATTCCTGCGCCATGCGCACCAGCGCGTCATAGACCGACTGGTCGCCGTGCGGATGGTATTTACCGATCACATCACCAACGACGCGGGCAGATTTGCGGTAGGGCTTGTTGTGCGTATAGCCCGCTTCGTGCATCGAGTAGAGAATGCGGCGATGCACCGGCTTGAGGCCGTCCCGCGCGTCGGGCAGCGCGCGGCTCACGATCACGCTCATCGCGTAATCGAGGTACGAGCGCTTCATCTCGTCTTCGATGGAAATCAGCTGGATTTCGCCACCGGGACGACCCGGCGAACCGGCGGACGGCTTATCGTTTTTGGTATCGGACAATGGGGTGATCAGTCAGGTTGGAAAACAGGGGCGGACAATAGCCGCTCCGCTTTCCCAAGCCTAGGAAATTCAAGCGAAATTCCCGCGTTTGCATGTGCAGAAACCTGCCAAAATCCACCCCTCCTGTGGACGCTTCGCCGCAGGAGGATTTCCAGTGCCCGAATGCGCCGTTTTCAGGCGCCTTCGCTGGTTGCTTCCTGCCTGCCCCTCGCCGCCGAGACGAAGAGAAACAGGCCGGCTACCAGCATGAGGGGGGAAGTGATCGCGCCCGTCACGAGCTCGCCGCGGCCGGCCGACATCAGGAGGTGGAACGCAGAGTTGCCAGTCAGGAAGGCTGCAAAGGCCCAGGAAGCCGGCACCATCAAAGCGTTGTGGGCCGCCACAAGCGGCGTGAGGGCAAACAGCACGACCAGCGTACCAATCATGTTCAGGAGCCAGACGTCGAAGTTGAATGGCGTTATGTTCAGCGACGGCAGAAGCGCTGTCAGCAGACGCTCAAGGTCGCTGTAGAAGCCGAAGGTGCCGTTTACACCTTCATCGACGATGTGCAGCGCGAAGACCGCACAGGCCAGAAACCAGGCGATTGTCCATTGTCCGAGATACCGGCTCATCTTGCATCTCCCTTGCACCTGCAGGATAGGGCCTCAGCGCACACGGCGCCTTGACGTGCGTCAAGTGTTACCCGCGGGTAAGGGCGTCAGGCCTCGACGACGCTGGCAAAGCCGCCGCCCGGGGTCCGGAAATTCGTTGTCTGGCCGCGATAGACCCGCGCCAGCCGCA
The DNA here is from genome assembly GCA_044375275.1 of Micropepsaceae bacterium. GTDB lineage: Bacteria > Pseudomonadota > Alphaproteobacteria > Micropepsales > Micropepsaceae > SZUA-430. Next base: position 12,188 of record JBILMZ010000090.1, read on the forward strand.
TGAAGGACCGTCCTTGATAAGCGTAGGTGCGGACATCGCAGCGCATGTCCGGGTAGCCGGGCACTGCCACACGTGAGGGCGGCACTTCCTGCTGCGCCACATAAGCACCTTGAGCTCCCATCGCGTCCCAGGTCTTGCGGGTGAGCTTGGCGCCGGCATACACGCCGCGCGATCCAAAGCCACCGAGGGGCTTGAAGTAGAGGTCACAGCGGCGATCCCAGAGCTCTGCCCGGTTGTCCGCTGTCATCAGCACGGTCTTCGGGACAGCGTGCCGCAATGCCTGCCTTGCTTCGCTGCCAAGACCCGCAGCCACGAGGAAGGCGTCATCGCCCATCAGGGACAGGTTGCCCTTCGAGGCGAGCAAGGCATGGGCGCGCGGACCTGGCGTGATCCAGGTGCCACCGGCGTTGAGCGCCTCACGCAGCGGTGCATCTTCGGGCCGGTCGAGCGCGAAGCTCGTCAGGCGATTGTAGACAAGGTCGATGCGGGTGGTGCCACGATGGAGGCATCCGTCACGGAAGGACAGCTCGCGCGGGTCCGCCACGAAGGCGTTGATGCCGGCAGCGCGCAACTCCCGCGCGGCGAGCTGGAATTCAAGGTGCAGGAACTGGGTATCGGGTTGGTCATC
>JBILMZ010000091.1:0-12811 GCA_044375275.1 Micropepsaceae bacterium
ATCGGCACACTCTTGGGGTCGGCCCGGAGGGTGCCCGCATGCCGCCCCCGAATGGTCCACGAAGGCAGGGACGAGGATGGCTGGGCTGCGATGTCACGGTCTTCGAAGGCGCGGATGATCTTGGACTGAAGATCAGGCCCGAGATCACCCTTCATCCCTTTGGGAACCTCTACTACCACCGTTGTCACGCTGAGTGACGGATTGAGCATGGCCTGGTTTCGCGGAACATCTTCAAACGCCCGCGGAATGGCAAACGGATCCTCCATGCCAAGCGGTTCGGTGACCGACGCGCATGAAGCGAGCAAGGCCGGGAAGATGAACAGGGTCAGCAACTGCAGTTTTTTCATGGCTTCAACATGATCGCCGAGATGTTGCGGCCATACTGGCTTTCCTTGCGATGCGTGGTCCTGCGATACGAAAAATAGCGGCCCTCCAGTTCATAGGTGCAGGCCCCAAGAACAGAAAAGGAGGCAATCGCGGCCTGCTCGAGCCTGAAGGAAACAAACGCCGGGAGATCAAACATCCAGTGATCCGCGCGCGTAGATGGCACAAAGAACCGCACCAGGCTAGCGTCCAGACTGGCGAAGCGCTCCCGGAATTCAGGCCCGACTTCGTAGTTCTTCTGGCTGATGCAGGGGCCGACTGCTGCGTGAATGCGCGATCGCCTGGCGCCAAGGTCCTCCATGGCAGCGACGACAGCTTCTGCGACGCCCTTGAAGGCCCCTTGCCATCCGGCATGCGCGGAACCCACCACGCCCGCTTCAGGGTCGGCGAAGAGCACCGGCGCACAATCGGCAGCAAGCACACCCAGCGCAATGCCCGGCACGCACGTGACCATCGCATCGCCATGCGGCGCGTGCTCCCTCAGCCACGGCTTCTCCACACGGATCACATCAGCACTGTGGACCTGATAGGCGGTGATGAGACTGTCCGTGTCGGCACCCAGTGACTCCGCAACAACCTGGCGATTTCGCCGAACCAGCACCGGGTCGTCATCCGAGCCGTAACCGCAATTGAGTGACGCAAACACGCCTGCGGACGAGCCACCCTCCCGCCCCCAGAATCCGTGCGAGATGGTTGCGCAGGCAGAAAGCTGCGTCGACTTCAGTGCCTGGGTCACGAATGAAAGCCTGCAGGTTTGAGTGTGTCCGGAAACGTGGCGCAGATTACCTTGAACAGCGTGCCCATTGCATCAGGCGCCGTCAACCGCGCCAGTGCACGCCGCAACTGGGCGGCCTGGGCCTCGCTCGATCGTCGGAGCAGGACTTCGGTACGCTCGGTAACGCCGGTTTCGAACAAAAAGGCACGCTGATCCGCAAGCGGCCAGACATGGATGCCGACAGAAGCAAATCCGCGAGCGAGCAAGTCAAAGTCAACGTGAAAGGTCAAATCGCTGTCGCCAGGCGCTGACAGCACATCTGCCACGGCGTGATTGCGCACGGCCTGAAGCGTTTCCCCGACTGAAGGTACCGAATGGCCATAGTCGATGGCGAGCACCGCTCCCCGGTCGCGACGCAACCGCTCCCCGATGGAACACGCAATGCGCCACGCCGGTTCGCAATACTCGAATATGCTCTGCTCGGATGCATCGCGCACGCGAGCAGGAACCAGTGCTGAATAATCAGCTTCCGGACTGGCCCCGAACACAAGCCTGTCTTCGACGTCCAGCGCAATGACGCGCTCGAGCCAACGGCCGCCGGAGCGGATGAACTGGCGCGCCGGCAGGGCGTCGAAGAATTCGTTGCTCACGATTATGGTGGGCAAGCCTTCCGGAACCGCGTCAATCACCGAATGCCAGCGAATGAGGCCGGCTTCGGATGCAGACAGGCATTGACGCTGGACCTGCATGAGATGTGGACTGGTTTCGACCAGCGAAACCTGCGCCCCGCGCACGAAACCTGGCCGCACGCGACCCGAGCGCAGGATATCGGACATGAGCGTCCCCCGCCCCGGCCCCAGCTCCACCAGGTTGAAGGCGGCAGGCGAACCAAGCTGCTCCCAGATATCAATGCACCAGGCCCCGATGCACTCTCCAAAGACCTGGGAAATTTCCGGGGACGTAATGAAATCGCCACCGGGACCAATTGGATCCCGGCTCGCGTAGTAGCTGTCGGCACGCCCGCTGACCGCGAGATGAAAGAAGGTCGCGACCGACATCGGCCCATGCAGACTGGCGAGCTGCCTTATGTGTCGCTCGATATCGTTCATGTCTTGAGCAGTGGCGCACCCTTCCGGTAAAGCGCATACCAGATGAAAAAGCCACCGAAGACGAACATGCCGATCGACAACAGTGTCCCCATTGTCAGAAGGCCCCCAAGCACGAGCTGGTTGGAATCGCGGAAAAATATCTCGACGATGCTCCTGAACAGGCCATAGCCGATCCAGAAGACGGCAATGACCAGCCCTGGCCTGCGTAGAGCCTGGAAATTGTGAACCATCACGTGCAGCACCGCGAAAAGAACCAGGCCTTCAAGCGCAGCCTCGTACAGTTGCGAAGGATGCCGGGCAGGGTTGCTCAGAATGGTCCCGTCAACGGCCCGGACGGCAGCTGTTGGAAACTCAACGGCCCAAGGCACGTCGGTGATCTTTCCGTAGAGCTCGCCGTTGATGAAATTGGCGAGACGCCCGAAGAACAGCCCGATCGGTGCTGCAACAGCCACAAGATCGCCAAGCGCAACAATGTCCAGATTCTTGCGGCGTGCAAACAGGATGATCGCGACCACCACGCCCAGGGCACCACCATGAAAGGACATGCCGCCCTCCCACGCCGCAAAGATTCTCCAGGGCGCACTCAGGAAGTGCTCTGTTTCGTAAACCAGCCCATAGAAGAGCACATAACCCAGACGCCCGCCGGCGATCACCCCGATAGCCGCCCAAACGAACAGGTCGCCGACATGGTCGGCATTTGCCTGTGGAGAGCCATTGAATGGCGGATCCTTCCACAGGCGCGGCGTTCGAATGAGCCTGAGGATATACCACCAGGCGCCCAGCAAACCGGCGACATAGGCGAGCGCATACCAGCGGATCGCGAACGGACCTATCTGGATGAGGACAGGATCGATGTCAGGAAAGGGAATGACAAACATGCATCGCGTCCGGTTTTGAGGAACCCTGAAAAGAGTGACAGTATAGACGATTGCTTGCCTTCGCAGATGACGTCATGGCGCATCTCTTGGAAAATCGGCGTCGCAGGTTGAACATCCGAAGCGGGACTCGTGTAAATCGCAAGCAGACTCCTGCGTGAAAAAATGATTCACAGCAGTGGAAATCAGGATGTCCGCAGGACATCCCCAAGCGCATTTTATCAGTATCGACACAGTCCACATGAAGAATGAGTCATGCCCTCGTATGACTCTTGCGAGGGATTCAACCTTTGGTGCACGCTCCCATTCATGGGAGGTGCTTCGCGTCGGGCTACTAGATGTGGAGCGTTTGTTTTCCGTGCCCGGAGCACCTGCCTGCGTACCCTTGCTAAATTGCCCTCTCGTGTCACCGCCGCCGGCCCACCCCGGCGGCGGGCTGACTCTGGGGGATGGAAAGGCAGAACAGTCAGATGAACACACTTCAGTTCGTAGCGCCGTCATCAGGCGACAATCCTCTGGAACTTGTAGAACAGCTCGCGTCACAGAACGAGTGGCTGTACGACCGGCCTGGCGATGAAGAAATGCACCTGTCCTTTCCGGGACAGACTGAAGACCACCATTTGACCTTCAACTGGCGGCCGAATGTGGAAACCTTGCAGCTGTCGGTGCAGCTGGAGGTGAAGGTTCCCCGCGCAAAAAGGTCGGAAGTGGCATCCCTGATCAACATCATCAACGAGCAGCTTTGCCTCGGCCACTTCGAAATGTGGCCGGAAAGCGGGCAGGTGACGTATCGTCACGGCCTTTTGCTGCGCAATGCGATGGGAACGCCGGAACAGTGCGAAGGCATGATTGATGCCGCACTCGAAGCCTGCGAGCGCTATCATTCGACCTTCCAATTTGTGATCTGGGCTGGCAAATCTGCTGCCGAAGCAGCAGCATCGGCGGTGTACCAGTGCCAGGGAAGCGCCTGAACCAGTCAGGATCGGCCAGTTCCATTGGAACGGCCGCAGAACCGGTCGTCATTGTTGGCGCCGGCAACATGGGAGGCGCCATCGCGCTGGCGCTGGCAGCAGATGGTGACGCCAGTCACCTGCTGCTCATTGATCCGGCCCCCGGCCGCGCGCTGGCCGAATCATTGTCAGCAAGAGGCGCCCGCTTCGCCGCCGATGCCGCCGGACTGACCAATGCTTCTCCGACGGCAATCCTTCTTGCCGTCAAGCCACAGCTGATGGCGCAGGTCGCGCCGTCCTACGCACCCTACGCACATCGCGCATTGTTCATTTCCGTTGCGGCAGGAACCACACTCCAAAGCCTGGACAGCTGGCTTGCCGGACCCGCAGCACTCGTGCGGTGCATGCCCAACCTGCCCGCTTCAATCGGCATGGGTGTGACAGCCGCGGTTGCCAGGCAGGGTACACCGGCATCCGCGAAAGCGATGGCAGAACAGATTCTCAGGACCGTCGGCGACTTCATCTGGCTAGATGACGAAGCGCTACTCGATGCAGTGACGGCAGTATCGGGATCAGGCCCCGCCTACGTGTTCCATCTCGTGGAGTGCCTCGCAGCGGCAGGCATTCAGCAAGGCCTGCCCGAAGACGTTGCCAACCTGCTCGCGCGCCGCACGATCGAAGGCGCTGGCGCGTTGCTGGGCCAATCTGCGAACTCACCCGCCGAACTCCGGGCATCCGTGACCAGTCCCGGCGGAACAACCGAGGCCGCGCTCCGGGTCCTGATGGAAAATCGCCGCACAGAGACGCTGTTTTCCGAAGCCGTCGCCAGCGCCACGCAACGCGCACGGGAACTTTCCAAATAATTGGACACGGGAAGCGCCGGGCGGCAATGTTCGGCCCGAAGGGACCCGACCCATGGCCACAAAGCAGACACCCGAACAGAAGTTCGTCACCGCCGCCTGCAAGGCGATCGAAGCGGACGGCTGGACGAACCTCAATCTGGCTGACGTCGCACGCAAGGCCAAGATCCCGCTCTCGACCGTCTATGACATCTGCCCGACGAAAGCATCCTTGCTGCCCCTGATCGGCAAGGACGTCGACCTGCGGTTCCTGGAAAACGTGAGCGGAATTGACGAGACGATGCACGCACGCGACAGGGCATTCGATGCGATCCTGTCCTGGTTCGAGCAACTGCAACCGCTCAAGCCGGTTTTCGCCGCCATCCGCAATGACAGCCGCGGTGACCTCAGCCTGATTGTCGATCTCGTCCCGATGGCCATGCGTAGCGCCCACTGGATCGCCGCGAGCGCCCGACTCCCGGACATTGGATGGCGCGGCTTCGCGGTTACGCGAGGAATCGGTCTGCTGCTGGCAGATACGCTCTCGGTCTGGCTGGCTGACAGCGATGACATGGCCAAGACGATGGCGCATATCGACCGGCGGCTGCGAACCATCGAGGAGTGGAACGAGTCGTTTCAGCGCATCCGTCGCGACGCAACGTCCCGGAGCGACGCCGACGAAGACTAGATCGGCAGGCGCAGCACGGCGCGCAAGCCGCCATTCTCGCTGCTTTCCAGCGTGATGTCGCCGCCATGCCCGCGTGCAATGTCACGGGCAATGGCAAGGCCGAGACCGGCTCCACCCGTCGCTAGCGAGCGTCCACTGTCAAGCCGGTGGAATGGACGAAATGCTTCCTCGCGCCGATCAGGCGGAATCCCCGGACCGTCATCATCCACCGCGACTTCCATCATGTGCGGCCCTTCGGACGCCGTGATTTCAACACGCGCTCCATGCCGCACGGCGTTCTCGACCAGATTGACGATGCATCGACGAAGCGCATTCGGGCGGACTTCGAGGACAAGGCTCTCGGGCACAATGACGTCAACATGCTTGCCCGGAGACTTTGCATCAGCCTTGCGTTGGGCGTTGGCGCCAATCTCGCGCAGCAACTGGCAGATGTCGGTATCGGAAGCTCCCTCGCCTGCCTGCCCTCGCGCAAAGGCGAGATACTCCTCGAGCATGTGCTCCATCTCCTCGAGATCCCCCTTGAGGGCCTGGATCGAAGCATCTTCCTTCATCATCGCGAGTTCGAGCTTGATGCGCGTCAGAGGGGTACGAAGATCATGGCTCACACCCGCGAGCATCTCCGTCCGCTGCTGCACGAATTTCGAGATGCGCTCACGCATGTCGAGGAATGCAAGCGCAGCGCGCCGCACCTCGGTGGCGCCTGACGGACGAAAGTCGGGAACGTCACGGCCCTTTCCGAAGGCTTCCGCCGCATCGGCGAGCCGCTCAATGGGCCGGATCTGGTTGCGCAGGAAGAGAATGGCGACACTGAGGAACACGACCGATGTGCCGATCATCCAAAGCACCCAGACATGGGTATTGGTTGACATGACACGCTTGCTCTCGGCGAGGATGTGCATGACGGCACCGTCGAGCTGGATGCGAATGTCGACATGATCCGGATTCGTAAATGAATCAATCCATACCGGCCTGTTGATGCGCCCGGACAACTCACGACCGAACACCCGCTTGAGCACGTCATAGGCGGGAGAGTCAGTCGCTGGAATGCGCTCCCCCAGCTTCACCACAGGCACGAGGCCGAATGACGTCTCTCGCAACCGAACCGACTCAATCTCGAATTTCTCGGCACCCAGGGTTTCATAGCTCTGGACAAACAGCACGATCTGCGCCGCTGCTGCGCGCGAAATACGCGTCGTCACGGCATCCCATTGCCGGTCAAACAGAATGTAGGTGACAACCGCCTGCACGAGCACGACGGGCATGACGATGATCAGGAGGGACCGCCCGAAGAGGCCCCGTGGCAATGAGCGCCTGAAGATGCTTTGCCTCAAGGTCTTACCCTACCCGGTCCGGCATGAGCACATAGCCAATGCCGCGAACCGTCTGCAGGTACAGGGGAAGCTTGGGATCAACCTCGATCTTTCGGCGCAGGCGCGTGATCTGCACGTCCACTGTGCGTTCAAGGACGGCTCCCATCTGCTGCGACAGTTCCGTGCGCGTAAATGTCTGCCCGGCATTTGCAGACAGAAGGCGCATCAGCTGCAACTCCGCTGAAGTCAGTTTCATCGGCTTGCCGTCGCGCGTGAGCTCGCCGCGCTCCGCATCGAAGCGGCAAACGCCGAGATGCACGATCTGCTTCTGGGTATCCGCGGGACGACCTGCCCGCCGAAGAATGGTGGACACGCGCAGCAGAAGCTCCCGAGGTTCAAATGGCTTCGGAAGATAATCATCCGCACCGCGTTCGAGACCCTCGATCCGGTCAACGGATTCACCGCGCGCCGTCAGCAGGAGGATGGGAACATTCGACTTCTCGCGGATGGACTTCGTGAGCGAGAACCCGTCCTCTCCCGGCATCATGACGTCGAGGATGATGAAGTCGAAATCCCAGCTGGCCATGAGTTGCCGCGCCTCGGATGCATCCTTCGCGGCCGTAACACGATACCCGTTCTCGGACAGAAACCTCTGCAGCAGGGTGCGGATACGCGTGTCATCATCGACGACCAGCAGATGCTGCTCCGGCTTGTCCGTTGCTATGATGCTTTCGCTCTCCATGCTCATCGCTTTGCTATCAGGCGCATGACACCCGCTCGCTCCTCGTCGGCAACCAGTCCGATCAGCACCTGCCTGAACCCCGCAACCGCATCCGGCCCGGCAGACCGGAAGGCCCTGGCAAACTGCGCGCGCTGAAGTCCCGCAAGTTCGCCAGCAGTCTCGCGCCCTGCCGGCGTGAGGAACAGGAGTCGCTGCCGCTTGTCCTTCTGGCCTGTCACTTGTGACACCAGATCTCGCGCAAGCAGATCCTTGAGGATGCGCCCGAGCGATTGTTTCGTGATGCCCAGAATTCCCAGAATATCCGAAACGGGAAGGCCGGGGTGTCTCGCAATAAAATGAATGGCTCTGGCGTGCGCACGCCCCAGCCCGCGCTTGGACAGCGTATCGTCAAGCGCGCGACCCACATCACGGCTGGCAAAGAAGAACAGCTCGAAACCATCCGTGAGCTCTTCCTCTCGAAGGTATAGAAGTGGAGCTGTCGCCTTCATGTAATGCCCGCTGGAGTCATGCACGGCGATTATGGCAGATTTGCCCCAGAATAGGGCGCACATTGTATGGCGCGCAAGCTATACTCTGTGCAAGGAAAGTGGATGGCGCCTTAACCAAGGGCGCGTGAAGGAGCATCAGGATGTCATTGATCCCGTTTGACGATCGCGAAGGCCATATCTGGCTGGACGGCAAGCTCGTACCCTGGCGCGACGCCAAGATTCACGTGCTGACGCACGGCCTTCACTATGGTTCATCCATTTTCGAAGGTCAGCGCGTTTACGGTCGCAAGGTCTTCAAGCTCGAGCAGCACACGACCCGCCTTTTCCAGTCCGCGCGCCTGATGGGCTTTGAAATCCCCTTCACCGAAGAGCAGATCAACGATGCCTGCCGTCAGGTCGTCGAGGCACAGGGCGCGGAGGACGCGTACATGCGCCCGGTCGCCTGGCGTGGCAGCGAGCAGATGGCCGTCAGCGCCCAGAAGTCGAAGATCCACGTCGCCATCGCCGTCTGGCCCTGGCCTTCGATGTTCGACCCCGAGATCAAGAAAAAGGGCATCCGGATGGATATCTCGCGCTGGCGCAGGCCAGCGCCAGACACCACGCCCTGGAAAGCCAAGGCCGCAGGCCTTTACATGATCTGCACCCTGTCCAAGCACGAAGCCGAAGCCAAGGGCCTTGCCGACGCGATGATGTATGACTGGCGTGGCCTCGTGGCAGAAGCCACCGGCGCGAACATGTTCTTCGTGAAGGACAATCGCCTGTTCACGCCCCACGCCGACTGCTTCCTGAACGGCATCACGCGCCAGACCGTCATGGATCTCGCGCGCGCACGCCAGATCGAGGTCGTCGAGACCTACATCCAGGGCAGCGACGTAAGCAGTTTCACGGAATGCTTCCTGACAGGCTCAGCCGCGGAAGTGACACCCGTCGGCCAGATCGGCGACTGGAATTTCGAAGTGGGCAACATCAGCCGTACGCTGATGGACGACTACTCGAACTTCGTGCGCGGCAAGCACCGCATCTAGACCGGATCCCAGCGCGCAGCAGCCTCGTCGTCGCTGCTGCGTGCCTCGATCCAGTACTCGCCGGATGCCCGGGTTTCTTTTTTCCAGAACGGCGCCTGCGTCTTGAGATAGTCCATGACGAAGGCGCAGGCATCAAAGGCCGCCTGGCGATGGGCCGACGCTGTCACGACAAGCACGATCTGATCCTTCGGCCGAAGCACGCCCACCCTGTGAATGATGGTGACAGCCGATAGCTGCCAGCGCCCTGTCGCCTCGCGGGCAATGCGCGAAAGTTCACGCTCGGTCATGCCGGGATAATGTTCAAGCTGAAGTGCGAGGAGCGGTTCGCCGCCACTTTCACCGCGCACGACCCCGACGAAACTGACAAGGGCACCAACACTGTCCCCGTCCACCGCCAGCCGGGAGACTTCCGCCCCGGTGTCAAAGTCCTCGGCCTGCACGCAAACCCTGATCATCCGCCCGTCACCGGAGGAAAGAAGGCGACTTCGTCTCCATTGGTCACCCGTGCGTCAGGTCGCACGTGGGCCTGGTTGACGGCGCAGCGCACCCGCGCCGGATGTTCGAACGCCCGCGCATAGCCGGGCCCTCGCCCCGAGAGCCAGTGGACCAGTTGCGCAACGGTTTCGACACCCGCTGGACAGTCGATAGTCTCTTCGGACACGCCGACATGCTGGCGCAGCCACGCAAAGTAGAGAAGTTTCACGGCACCGGCCTGGCTTCGGCTGATCGCCGGCGGCGGTCTCGCGCATCCTCGGCAGATACATGCGCCAGGTTCGCCTGCACATAGCTGAAGCCGGTATAGATCGTCAGGATCGCGGCACCCCAGAGGGACACGATGCCGGCAAAGTGCAGGCCGCCCCAGACATGCTCGACGGCCGGCGCCAGGATCAGCATCGCCAGCGCAACCAGCTGGACGGCCGTCTTGAACTTCGACACCGACGAGACAGGCACCTGCACGGAGATGGTAGCGAGGAACTCGCGCATGCCCGACACGAGAATCTCGCGGGCCAGAATGATCAGCGCCGGGATGATCACGAAGCCGCGGATATCGTCGTTGTAGACAAGCATCACGAGCGCCGCGGCCACCAGCAACTTGTCGGCAATCGGATCAAGCATCTGCCCGAGGCGGGACTCGAGGTTGCGCGAGCGTGCCAGCCAGCCATCTGCATAGTCTGTGATGGCCGCAATGACGAATACGACGAACGCCACCCAGCGTCCCATCGGCATGGACATCCAGAATGAGGCAACAAAGGCTGGTACCAGGGCAATGCGCGCAAGTGTCAGCAGGTTCGGCAGATGATCTCCCATGCGCCCAGACTAGTCGTGTTTGAAATAAAGGGGAATTCCCCGGTGTGTTACAAAGCGACACAATCCGGCGGGCGGGCCTCAGCCTTTCTCGTGGAAATGCTCGTAGATCTTCCGGGCGAGCTCCTTCGACACGCCCTTGACCGACTCAAGGTCGGACAGACCCGCACGTGTAACGGCTCGCCCTGACCCGAAATGGTTGAGCAGTGCCCGCTTCCGGGCCGGCCCGATCCCGTCAATTTCATCAAGCGGCGAGCTTGTAAGGGACTTGGCTCGCTTGGCCCGATGCGTGCCAATCGCAAAGCGATGCGCTTCGTCCCGCAGGCGCTGCAGGTAGAACAGCACCGGGCTTTTCGGCTCAAGCTGGAAGGATTCCCGGCCGTCCATGAAGAAGTGCTCCCGCCCGGCATCCCGGTCCGGGCCCTTTGCAATGGATACCACCACCACGCCGGTGACGCCGAGTTCGCGGATCACGGCCAGCGCCTGCGCGAGTTGCCCCGCACCACCGTCAATGAGCACGAGATCTGGCACGGGCACATCCGCCGGATCTTCCTCGTCATCCTGGACATCAAAGGCGACAGGTTCCTCACGCGCTTCCTGCTGCAGCTTCAGCAATCGCTTGAAGCGTCGTGTGAGCACTTCGCGCATCATGCCGTAGTCATCACCGGCCGAGAAATCCTCGCCCTTGATGTTGAACTTCCGGTACTGGTTTTTCATGAAGCCTTCGGCACCGGCAACGATCATGCCCCCCACGCTGTTGGTGCCCTGGATGTGGCTGTTGTCATAGACTTCGATGCGCCGCGGCGGCGCATCAAGGCCGAAGGCCTCCCCGACCGCGTTGAGAAGCTGCAGCTGCGAAGCGCTGTCAGCCATCTTTCGCGCCAGCGCCTCGCGCGCATTCAGCATGGCTTGCGCCATCACATCGCGCTTCTCGCCGCGCTGGGGCACGATGATCTCGACCTTGCGATCAGCCTTCACGGACAGCGCAGCCGAGAGAAGCTCCTCCTCCGCCACGTCATGGCTCAGGATGACACTGCGCGGCGGTTCGCGCTCGTCATAGAACTGCGTGACAAAGCCCGCAAGCAGCTCGCTCGGCTCGACGTCCTTGTCGTGCCGCGGAAAGAAAACGTGGTTGCCCCAGTTCTGCCCCGACCGGAAGAAGATCACCTGCACGCAACTCTGCCCCGCGGCCTGGTGGACCGCAAAGAGATCCGCCTCATCAATCGTCTCGGGATTGATGCCCTGCTGGAGCTGGACATGGGCCAGCGCACGGATGCGGTCCCGCAGGCGGGCTGCCTTCTCGAAGTCGAGCTGCGATGAAGCGAACTCCATTTCCTGCGACAGCCGCTCCCGGACATCATTCCCGCGCCCCTTCAGGAAGTCGCGTGCCTGGTCGACGAGCAGGCGGTACTCGTCCGCCCCGATCTTGCCGACACAGGGCGCCGCGCAGCGCTTGATCTGGAAAAGCAGGCACGGACGCGTCCGCGCCTCGAACACCGAATCCGAACAGCTGCGCAGCAGGAACGCGCGCTGCAGCGTGTTGAGCGTGCGGCTTACCGCACCTGCAGAAGCAAAGGGTCCGAAATAGTCCCCCTTCCGGTTCTTGGCGCCGCGATGCTTGACGACCTGCGGTGCCTCATGGTCGCCCGTAACAAGGATATAGGGGAAGGACTTGTCGTCGCGCAGCAGCACGTTGTAGCGGGGCTTGAGCCGCTTGATCAGGTTCGCTTCGAGGAGCAGCGCTTCGACTTCGGAGGCAGTCTGCACGAACTCCATCGAAACCGTGGAGGCAATCATGCGCGCAATGCGGGCCGGCTGGTCATAGGGCTTCGTGTAGGCCTGCACGCGCTTGCGCAGGCTGGCCGCCTTCCCGACGTAGAGAACATCCTGAGCAGCCCCCAGCATGCGATAGACGCCAGGCGAATTGGGAAGCCGCGGCAGATAGGCCGCAATGACTGACGCACCAGTTGCGAGCCGGTTTGGCTCATCGACTGCGGTCTTGCCGTCTTGTTCAGTCATGCCGCATGACCGCGCCGCTAGTGCGGGGACTCCCGCTCGATTTCAACGCCCACCGATTTGGCTTCGGCGACCACCTTGAGCTTCTCGATGCGGACGCGCGCAACACGCACGCGCGGATCGGACAGGCAGAAATCGGCAATCCGGTCCGCAAGCGTCTCGACAAGATTGAGGTGCCCGCCAGCGAGGATGTCCTTGATGCCATCGACGACGGCCCCATAGTCAACAACATTGGCAAGCTTGTCCTCGAGCGGAACAGCCCCCTCTTCAACTGTCAGGTCCACGTTGATCAGGACAGGCTGGCTGCGCCCCTGTTCGCGATGATAGACGCCGATATTGGCCTCGAGTTCGAGGTCCCGGACGAA
>JBILMZ010000008.1:0-38657 GCA_044375275.1 Micropepsaceae bacterium
TTGGCAGTGCCAGAGATCGCTGCAATGACGATGATGTGCCAGACCTGAACGCTGCCAGTCAGCGTCAATACTGACAGCAGGACAGCGCACACCATCATCGCGGTCTGGGTAAAGGCCAGGATCCGCACGCGTGGCAGGCGGTCAGCGACCACACCGGCGAACGGCGTGAACACAAGCATCGGGATCTGCGATGCAAAGCCGACCAGCCCCAGGAGAAAGGCGGAATCGGTCAGGCGATAGACGAGCCAGGCCTGCGCGATGGCCTGCATCCAGAACCCGACGAGAGACGTCAGTTGTCCGAAGAAGAATATCCGGTAGTTGCGATGGCGGAACACACCCGGATAGGCACTCCCCGTCACAGGCTTTGCCTCGTGCTGCTCTGTGTCAGTGCTCAATATCTTGCCGCTCAAAGAAAGCAGACACTAGGATTCGCCGGAGCAAAAAAGAAGGGCACCGGAGTCGCATCCCGGTGCCCTCATGCACGTTCTGAAATTTAGCGCTTTGCCAGCAGGTCCCTGATCTCGACCAGCAGTTTGGCTTCGGACGATGGCTCCGGCGGCGTGGCGGGCGCGGGAGGCGCCTGACGCTTGAGCCTGTTCATCCCCTTGACCACGAGGAACAGCACGAAAGCAATGATCATGAAGTTGATCATGACCGTCACGAACTTGCCCCAGGCGAGGACGGCACCCTGCTTCTTGGCTTCGTCGAGAACTGTCGCAGTGACAGTGGTGTTCAGGCCAACAAAGTAGTTCGAAAAATCGACGCTCCCGAGAGCACCGATCAGCGGCATGATCATGTCACCCACCATCGAGTCCACGATCTTGCCAAATGCGGCACCGATGATGACACCAATGGCCAGGTCGACCACGTTGCCCTTAAGCGCAAACTCCCTGAATTCTTTCAACATTCCGCGTTCCCTTATTGCGTGACGTCGTTCACAAGCGACTCGTTGTGAACGTAGGGACACCCTACCATGCGGTCAGCGCACGGGGCAAAGCAGCCCCCTGTCGCATCTGCCGGTGATTACTCGCGCCCCTTGCTGTCGAGCCACACTTTCAGCCTGTCCAGCTGCTGGAAGAGCGCCTGCATTTCGGCTTCATCCCATCCGTCGAATGACTCCGCAAAACGCGGCACGAAAGCAATGATGGCGCGCTGGTGGATCTCAAGCCCCTTGGGCGTGATGGTCAGCAGCTTCGAACGCTTGTCTGCCGGGTCCGGTTCCGCCTTGAGGAATTTTCGACCCAGAAGTTTCTGAACCGTTTTGGTAATGCCAGGCTGCGGCTGCTGCATGGCGGAAGAAATCGAAGTCACCGTCTTTGCTTCAGTTGGACGATGACTGAAATGGTTCAGGATCGTGAATTGGGACATTGGCAACTTGAGGTCGACAAGAGTGCGCGCCGCACGATCGACCGCCAGTTGGTTTATGATTCCCACCCAGTTGAAGATCTGCCAGCCCAGGCGGGCCTGTGATTCCGAGAGTTTTGCCATCCGCAAATTGCGTCATGTCCGAAGTATGGCGTCAAGGGGACGCCGGGGCGCAGGCTCTCCCGGCGACGCATGCCCGAAGCGGAAAAACATCTGGACCGTATCAGTCTCCGGAAGGCCGAGCATTCGCTTGTGCTCCGCGAGCAAAGGCAACATCTCCGGAAACTCCTGCAGCGCCTGACTGAGAGGATGCACCACCATGCCGAGCCTGGTTGCTTCCAGCGCAGCACGCACATAGGCGGCCCCGGATGCAAGCTGCGCCAGTCGATCATTACCCGCCGTGACAATCCAGACGAACGCCGGGGATTTGAGGTCGGCTTCGATCAATTCAATGGCCTGGTTGCGGGCGAAAGCATCCATCGCACTTTCTCGAGAGAACAGGCCAAGCGCGTTCAGCCACCAGAAGAACGGACCATGGAATGACAGCCCATCACGATGCTGCGCGATTTCCGACCCTGTGATGCGAAACAGTTTCACGCTTTCCAGGTAGGTGGCATCGTTCCTGACTTCGATCTGCCAGGCGCGGCGTGCGATGTCGCGCAGCCTGTCCATCAGGCCCGGCTCCACGGTCGCCCCGAACCTCACCGGAAGCTGCCCCATGCTGGATTGCAGTGCAGAGAGCTCCGCCTGCGTCGGCGGAACCATGTCGTAGGCGCCGCGCTTGGTATGACGCTTGAGCACCAGGGCGAAAAGCGGATCGCGCGCCACTGAAGGGTCCGGAACAAGCGTGATGCGGCAAACGGGCGTTTCGCCGACCTGATTGAGCGGCCAGTCACCTGCGGGAAAGGCGGCGACATCAGCCCGGTATCCCTGCTCTGCAGCCGCCATCCGAAGAAGTTCAAGGAAGGCACCGCATCCGATCGTGATCTGGCGTGAATACGGATCCGTCTCGGGCAGCAGACGTGACCGGTCGCAGAGGAGCGTGATGACACCCGGTTCGCGCAAGTCAGCGATCCAGGGTTGGCGATTGTGGGGATTGGGCGCCAGCAGCGCAAAGGAAAGGGCGCGAACACGAGGATCGCGGATGCTGGGCAGCGGCCCCTTCCACGCCTCCACAGCCGCATCAGGCATCGGATCGCACTGCGTCAGTCCCGCAGCGCCCGCGGCCAGGACGACGGCTGAGGTACCTGCAATCCTCAGGAAGCTTCGTCTCGATGTCATGACAGTCTCCTAGCTCAGGGTTGGGAAGATGAGGGCGCCGATAAGGGCGACCATGACCAGTGCAGAGAGAACGCCGAAACGGGGACCAGCGCCATCCGCATGCGTCCTTGAAAGGGAAATCCCGCAACTGACGAGCCACCCAAGCCAGGCGGCGGACACGGGCGCGGACAGGAAACCCACGACCTCGAACGCCCCGCCAAGCTGTTCAAGCGAACTCACAACCAGCAAGCCGCCGAGGATGAGACCCACCAGCCCGTAGGGCGCCGCAAAGAGTCTTCCCTGGAACATCGCGAGGCTGATGAAAATCGTCCAGAACCCTTGCCCGATGAAGCCAAGATGCTCGCCGATGGCCATCCCGGCATACCTGTTGAGCAACCCTTCGAGCAGGGCAACAATGGCCCGCATTTCGTCAGTCGACGCCTGCGCCATCTGGTCCGCCAGATAGGGCACCGCAATGGGCCAACGGATGAATCCGAGAACCTGAAACACACCGGCAAGGATGCCCGAGACAAGGGCCAGTTGCAGCAAGGTACTGCCGGGCCGCGCAAAGCTCTGGTGAAACATGACGGCCAGCACCACCTGCGTGAGCCCGGTCAGCGCCATCAGGTAGTAGGCCCCGGTGATGATGGTCTGGTTCTGGTGAAAGAGACCCAGCCGCTCCTGGGAACTGGCCCGCAGGATCTCCGGGAAGGCAAACTGGTCCGCAAGGATCAGAAAACCGCTCACCAGCAAGGCTGCATGCAGCAGCGTCAGGTTGAACGTCACGCCATATTCTCTTGAACGATCCACAGTCACCTCCATTACATTCCATGGAATACACTATACATTCCATGGAATGTTGTCAAGGGCCACTGCGACCGCCCGGCATGGGGGGAGCCTTGCGAGCGCCCGCCCGTGGCTGCTAAACCCTTGCCCATGAGCTCAAAAGACTGGATCGGCTACCCCAAGCTGGTGGAACAGGCGCAACGCGAAATGAACCGCGTGCAGCGCAATATCGTGCGCGAAGCCCTGGTGCATGTCACCAAGGGCGGCATCATGGGCAACCACCACTTCTACATCACATACGATACCCGGCATCCCGGTGTTGTCCTGTCCGACGCCATGAGGGAACGGTACCCTGAGCAGATCACGATCGTGCTTCAGAACCAGTTCTGGAACCTGAAGGTCCACGAGCACGAATTCGAGGTCGGCCTCAGCTTCAACAAGGTCCCCGAGACCTTGCACGTCCCGTTTGAGGCATTGGTGCAGTTCACCGATCCGTCCCAGAATTTCGGCATTCGCTTTGAGCCCCTGCCGGCGGGTGCACAGGCTGAACCGGCGCGCAAGGCGCGACCTGCCCCGGCCCCGGAGCCAGAGGCACCTTCGGTGGAAGTCAGTTCCCAACCGACAGACGCGCCAGATCCAGACCCCGCCCCCGGCCCCACGGTCGTCAGCCTCGACAAGTTCCGCAAGAAATAGAAGCCAGACACACATGACAAAGACACGCACCGAAACCGATACCTTCGGACCAATCGACGTATCCGCCGACCGTTACTGGGGAGCCCAGACACAGCGCTCGATCGAGAACTTCAAGATCAGCGGCGAGCGCATGCCGACGGCACTCGTGCACGCCTTCGGCATCGTCAAGAAGGCCGCCGCCATTACAAACGTGGCACTCAAGGATCTCGACCCGAAGATCGGTGACGCAATCTGCAAGGCGGCCGACGAAGTCATTTCCGGCAAGCTCGACGATCACTTCCCGCTCGTCGTCTGGCAGACGGGTTCCGGCACGCAGACGAACATGAACGCCAATGAAGTCATCTCGAACCGCGCCATCGAGATGCTGGGCGGCGAGATGGGCAGCAAGAAGCCGATCCATCCGAACGACCACGTCAATCGCGGCCAGTCATCAAATGACAGCTTCCCGACGGCGATGCATATCGCGGCCGTTCTTGAAATCCATCGCCGCCTGATGCCGGGTCTGCGCCGCCTGCACGGCGCGCTGGCCTCCAAGGCGCATGAATTCAGCTCGATCATCAAGATCGGCCGCACGCATCTCCAGGATGCCACGCCCATCACGCTCGGTCAGGAATTCTCCGGCTATGCGCGCCAGGTTGAACTCGGGATTGAACGCGTGGTCACGGCCCTGCCGCGCCTCTATCCGCTCGCGCAGGGCGGAACGGCCGTTGGCACCGGCCTGAACGCGCTGCCTGGCTTCGCCGAGCGCTTTGCCGAGGAAGCGTCAAAGATCACCGGCTACCCCTTCATCACCGCCTCGAACAAGTTCGAGGCGCTCGCAGCGCATGATGCGCTGGTCGAGTTCTCGGGCGTGCTGAACACGCTCGCAACCTCGCTGTTCAAGATCGCCAATGACATTCGCCTGCTGGGCTCTGGCCCGCGATCAGGCCTCGGCGAGTTGCTGTTGCCGGAAAACGAACCCGGCTCTTCGATCATGCCCGGCAAGGTCAACCCGACACAGGCCGAAGCGCTCACGATGGCCTGCGCACAGGTCATGGGCAACAACGTCGCGATCACCATCGCAGGCTCCCAGGGCCACATGGAACTGAACGTCTTCAAGCCGGTGATGATCTACAACCTGCTGCAGTCGATCCGTCTCATCGGCGACGCTTCGGTGAGCTTCACCGACAATTGCGTGACCGGCATCGAGCCCAACCGCAAGCACATCGACGAACTGATGCGCCGGTCACTGATGCTGGTCACGGCCCTCGCGCCGAAGGTCGGCTACGACACGGCTGCCAAGATTGCCAAGACAGCGCACAAGAACGGCACGACGCTGCGCGAGGAAGCGCTGAAGCTCGGCGTCATCACGGGCGAGGAGTTTGACGAGATAGTGCGGCCCGAGGACATGATTGGCCCGGGCTGAAGCCGGCGACACGGTGAAGAAACAGAAACGATCCGTCACACTCTCGGGGCACCGCACCAGCGTGTCCCTGGAGGACGAATTCTGGACTGCCCTGCAGGAAATCGCAGCGTCATCCGGACAGAACCTGGCGGCGCTCATCGACGAGATCGACAAGCGCCACGGCCGTGGTAAGAACCTGTCAAGCGCTCTGCGCCTATTCGTGCTGCATCACTATCGGAACACGGGAAACTAGCCATGGGTGTCGTCATCAACCTGAACCAGGTGCGCAAGGCACGCGCAAAGGCCGAGGCCGAAAAGCAGGCTGACACGAACCGCGTAGTTCACGGCACGACGAAAGTCGAAAAGAAGAAGTCGCGCAGCGCGAAGAAGAAGTCCGAGAAGCAGCTCGAGGGCAAGCGTCTCGAAGAAAAGGATGAGTAAGGGTCCCTACACCGGCATAAAGGTCGTCGACCTGACGCGTGTCCTCGCCGGCCCCTACTGCACCATGATGCTGGCCGACCTCGGTGCAACGGTCATCAAGGTAGAGGTCCCCGTCACCGGAGAAGACTCCCGCCACATCGGCCCCTTCATCAAGGGCAAGTCCGCCTACTTTACCTCCGTCAATCGCGGCAAGAACTCCATTGCGCTCGACCTGAAGTCAGAAGCGGACCGTGCGGTGTTCGAACGCCTCCTGTCCGAAGCCGATATTCTCATCGAGAACTATCGCGGTGGCACGATGGAGAAGCTGGGCTACGCGTGGTCCGGCATCCATGCACGCTACCCGCGCCTGATCTATTGCGCCGTCAGTGGCTTCGGCCACACTGGCCCCTACAGGGACAAGCCGGCCTACGACATCGTTGTGCAAGGCATGGGTGGCATGATGAGCCTGACCGGCCATCCGGGATCGCCGCCCACACGCGTGGGCACATCAATCGGCGATATCACGGCGGGACTGTTCGCGCTGTCATCGCTGGGCGCGGCGCTCTTCCATCGCGAGCGGACCGGCGAGGCCCAGTTCGTCGACATTGCGATGCTGGATTGCCAGGTTGCGCTGCTCGAGAACGCCATCGCCCGCACGATCGCGACTGGCAATCCGCCTGGCCCCCTGGGATCGCGACACCCGTCGATCACGCCATTTGCAGCCTTCCAGGCATCCGACCAGCACATCATCATCGCAGCCGGCAACGACCAACTCTTCAACCGCCTCTGCGATGCCATCGGCGCGCCTGCCCTCGCAAAGGATCCGCGCTTCGCCACCAATGACAAGCGCAACACGCACCACGTCGAACTCGCCGCCGAACTCGAAAGCATCCTGAAGTCACGCAAGGCGGCAGAGTGGATCGAAGTCATCGAAGGCGCCGGCGTCCCCTGCGGCCCGATCAACAACGTGGCGCAGGTCATGGCCGACCCGCAGGTGCGCGCGCGTAACATGATCGTGTCGATGGAAGACCCCGACATCGGTCGCCTTGAACTCGCGGGCAACCCGATGAAGCTCTCGGCATTCGCGGACGAAAAAACCCGCCCCCCAGCGCAGAGGCTGGATGAGCGGGGTGATGACATCAGGGCACACGGCTTCGCAGCCGTGATGCAGGAAGACTAATTCAGCGGACCCGAGAAGAAGTAGCTCACGCTGAGTTCGATCGTGTCCAGGTCCGGATCAAAGCCCAGATCATAGGTGTTCAGCGGCGCCTGGAACGCAACCTGGTCGCTGTCGAACGAATAGTGGCGCCACTCGAAGCTGAGCGTCGTGTTGTCGGCGATCGAGAACGACGTGCCGAGACCATAAGTGAAGCCTGAGAACGAGATGTCCTGGCTTTCGGCAGTGGAGCATGGGATGAGGGGGGTGCCGCAGGTCTCGGTGCGTTCGATTTTTGCATCCGCATCGGCCCAGGCATATCCAGCTGTCGCATAGAGAAGCGTGCTCGGCATCACCTGGTAGCCACCCTTCGCCCGCAGGCTGAGGATTGTGTCGAAGATCAGGCTGTTGTCATCGGCTTCGTCACCCGCGGCTCCGGCGCCCGCCGTCGTGCTCTCGGCCTGTTCGTCAGAGTCCGAAGCATCCGTGAGGTTCACGTCGAAGACCGCACCCAGCGTGAAATCGTTGAACGGATGGTTGTAGCCCGCATGCACGCCACCGCTGAGCGCACTGAACTTGTAGTCGGACTGCGAGATCGTCAGGGCATTGCCCGGCACTTGGTTCTGCGAAGAACTGGCATCACCAAACGTGTCACCAAGCTGCACGCCGGCATAGAAACCCGTGAAGTCACCCGCACCAGCCGGAACGGCGGTCACGAGCAGAGCTGCGGCAAAGGCCGAGAGCGAGCCAAAGCGCTTTGTCATGTGAATTCTCCTGTTTCGGGTCGGGCCTCAAACAGGCACATGACCATTCCAGCCAATTCGAGCGCTTAATGGTTAATGCAAGGTTAACCCGGCCCCTTGCGGCCCTTAAGGCGCAGGGCCGCCACCCGTATTTCAGGCAAACGTCATCCGGAAGTCACAGCCCACCCCGACAGCCCAGGCCTGAAGGGCAAATTCCTCGCAAACGCCTGCGGAAAACTGCCGAAGCGTTTTGCGGAGAGGCCCGTGCTAGTCTTTAACTGAATCATGACCCAGCCCCATCCCGCCCAACTCCCGGCAGCCGCCGAACCGCCCTACCTGCGCGGCCTGAATGAAGACCAGCGGGAAGCCGTCCTCACGACGGACGGCCCCGTCCTCGTGCTCGCCGGCGCCGGAACCGGCAAGACGCGCGTACTGACGACCCGCCTCGCCCACCTCATCTCGTCGCGCAAGGCCTGGCCCAGCCAGATCCTCGCCGTGACCTTCACGAACAAGGCCTCCCGCGAGATGATCGAGCGCACGGGCGCCGTCATCGGGGAGATGGTCGAAGGCATGCCCTGGCTCGGCACCTTCCACTCGATCTGCGCAAAGATGCTGCGCCGGCACGCCGAACTCATCGGCTTGAAGCACAATTTCTCGATCCTCGACACGGACGACCAGCTGCGCCTGCTCAAGCAGGTCATTGACGCCGCCCGCATCGACGAGAAGCGCTGGCCCGCGCGCCACATCTCGTCACTCATCGACAGCTGGAAGAACAAGGCCCTCACGCCCAAGGACGTTCCGGCAGGAGAGTCCTTTGCATACGGCAATGGCAAGGGCGCGGAGATCTACGAAGCCTACCAGCAACGGCTGAAGGCACTGAACGCCGTCGACTTCGGCGACCTGCTTCTCGATGTCATCACGATCCTGCGCACCCACCCGGAAGTCCTCGCCGATTACCAGCAGCGCTTCGCCTACATTCTGGTAGACGAATACCAGGACACGAACGTCGCGCAGTATCTGTGGCTGCGTCTCCTCTCGAGCCAGCGCCGCAACATCTGCTGCGTGGGCGATGACGACCAGTCCATCTATGGCTGGCGCGGCGCGGAAGTGGACAACATTCTGCGCTTCGAAAAGGACTTCCCCGGCGCGAAGCTGATCCGCCTCGAACGCAACTATCGCTCGACCCCGCACATCCTAGCGGCCGCCTCGGGCCTCATCGCCGCCAACAAGAGCAGGCTTGGCAAAACGCTCTGGACCGACCTGCCGCAAGGCGAACGCGTGTCCGTGCGCGGTGTGTGGGACGCAGAGGAAGAGGCACGCACGATCGCCAGCGACATCGAGCAGGCCGCACGTGCCGGCCGCAAGATCAGCAACATCGCCATTCTCGTCCGCGCCTCCTTCCAGATGCGAAGCTTCGAAGAGCGTTTCGTGCAGTTGGGCATCCCCTATCGCGTCGTCGGAGGCCCACGCTTCTACGAGCGCCAGGAAATCCGCGACGCGCTCGCCTATTTGCGCGTGATCACACAGCCCGAAGACGACCTCGCTTTCGAACGCATCTTCAACAAGCCCAAGCGCGGACTGGGCGACGCCGCCCTGCAGGCCGTTCACAAGATGGCACGCGTGCTGAACAAGCCGCTGCTGGCTGCTGCACAGGCCCTGATTGAAACCGACGAAGTTCCCGCTCGAACACGCAGCGGGATCCGCGAACTGGTCCAGCAATTCGCCCGCTGGCGTGACCAGGCCACCGCCCTGCCGCACACGGAACTCGCCGAGATCGTCCTCGACGAAAGTGGCTACACGGCCATGTGGCAGGCAGACCGCACACCGGAAGCGCCCGGCCGCCTCGAGAACCTGAAGGAACTCATCCGCTCGATGGAGGAGTTCGACTCGCTTGGCGGCTTTCTTGAACACGTTTCGCTGGTCATGGAGATCGAGCAGTCCGACACGCAGGACAAGGTCACCATCATGACCCTGCACGGCGCCAAAGGTCTCGAATTCCCGACCGTGTTCCTGCCAGGCTGGGAAGAAGGCCTGTTCCCGAGCCAGCGCACGCTCGACGAAAGCGGCCTCCAGGGCCTCGAGGAAGAACGGCGCCTGGCTTACGTCGGCATCACGCGGGCAAAGGAACGCGCCTGCATCTCCTACGCCGCCAATCGACGCGTCCATGGCATGTGGCAGAGCGCGTTGCCCTCTCGCTTCATCGCCGAACTCCCGCAGGAAGCCGTCGTCTTCGAAAACGATCCGGGCCTTCCCCATGGCAACACCACACTCTCCGCAGGCCCCGCCTTCGACAGCACGTACAACTCGCCAGGCTGGCAGCGCGCGCAGGCCAAGCGTGGCGAAGTGTTTGGCTCAAGGCCCGCCATCGAATCCCATGCGGAACTTGTCGCCACATCCGACCCGGACGCCGCCACCTTTGATCGGGGCGACCGCGTGTTTCATCAGAAGTTCGGCTATGGTCGTGTCACGTCGATTGACGGCAACAAACTGACCGTCCGGTTCGACAAGGCCGGCGAGAAGCGCGTCATCTCAAACTTTGTAGCCAGAGCCTGATCCTCATGCCCACCTGCTGGAAAGCCCGTGCCGTCCTGCCAAAGCTGGAAGCCCTCAAGTTGAGCGAGGCGCTGGAGCAACTCGAACCCTATCCCGTCGTCTCCGCCTTTGAACTCGGCGAACGCGGCATGTGGGAAGTAGAAGCCTTCTTCGGCACCGAGCCCGATGAAGGCGCATTGCTGAAGCAGTTCGGCGTTCCCATGCGCGTCATTCCGATCGAGGACGAGAACTGGGTCGCCCGCGCACTCGATGGCCTGCCACCCGTCGAGACCGGCAGCTTCTTCCTCTATGGAAGCCATGACGCAAGCACCGTCCCGGCGAACAAGATTGGCCTGAAAATCGAGGCGTCCTACGCCTTCGGCACGGGCCACCACGGCACGACGCGGGGTTGCCTCCTTGCCTTCGAACATCTCCTGCGCAGGCGCACCTTCGACAACGCGCTCGATCTCGGATGCGGCACCGGCGTGCTGGGCATGGCCTTCGCGAGACGCCTGAGGCGCCCTGTCGTGGCAACCGACATCGACCCGCTCGCGACATCGAAATCCATCGAGAACGCGCGCATCAATCGCGCAGGCCCCTTCATGCGCATCGAAACCGCCAGCGGCTTTCGCTCGCATCTGATCGCGGACAACGCACCTTATGACCTGATCTTTGCAAACATCCTGGCAGGCCCGCTCATGCGGCTGATGCCCGGCATCTGGCGCAACACGGCGCCCGGCGGCAACGTGATCCTGTCCGGCATCCTCGACGAACAGGCGCTCGGCATCTGCAGCATCGCAAAAAGCTTCGGCTTCAAGATCCTCCGCCGCTCCGCCCTCGAGGGCTGGATAACGCTAATCCTTCAGCGCCCATGAAGTTCCCAGCCGACGGAAATGGAAACACGAAGGACACGGAGCTCACGAAGAAGTCAGTGCACTGCTGAATCGATTGATACCTTGTCATTCGTGCACTTCGTGCGCTTCGTGTTCAATCCTGCGGCACCGTTCATAACCGAAACTCAGTTATCATGCGCTCCATGCTGCAGTTTCGAAGCCGCCTCGGCAAAGGCAATCTCGCGCGCCGGCAGAATTCCCTCCAGCGCCTTCTTCGCAATGGCCACACGCTCAGGGCCTGCCTTCTCGGGTGAGCCGCAATCAAACGGCGGCTGCGGATCATACTCGAAGCCGAGCTGCATCTGCTTGGCAACGTCTTCACCCCACACTTCGGCAACGACCGTCAGCGCAAAGTCGATTC
This sequence comes from Micropepsaceae bacterium, assembly GCA_044375275.1. Taxonomy (GTDB): domain Bacteria; phylum Pseudomonadota; class Alphaproteobacteria; order Micropepsales; family Micropepsaceae; genus SZUA-430. The sequence continues at coordinate 11,594 of JBILMZ010000008.1, forward strand.
CCGCCGTGACCCCTCCACCCGAAATCCGGTTGCGATCCTTCACCACGCGCGCATTCACGGGAATCGCACCAAACGCCGAGAGATAGTCCCGCCACATCCAGTGACAGGCTGACTTGTATCCTTGGAGCAGTCCCGCCGCGCCCAGCACCAGCGATCCCGTGCACACCGACGTGACATACTTCGCCTTCTCGGCCTGCGCCCGCAGGAAGTCGAGCGTTTCATTGTCCGTCATCAGCGGCACCTGCCCCGCACCACCGGGGACACAGATGAGATCCAGTTGCGGGCAGTCCTTGAACGTCGTCGTCGACATCAGGGACAGCCCGGCATCGGAAGGAACAGGCCCGACCGTCTTCCAGATGTAGTGAGCCTTGGCGCCCGGCGCCCGCGACAGGAACTGCGCCGGCCCCGTGAGGTCGAGCTGCGTGAGGTTGGGATAAAGCAGAAAGCCGACGTGGAAGGGCTGGGTCATGAAGGTCTCCTCGACTGCCCGATTGATAACCGAAACAAGCCATGGCTCAAATGACAAGTAATCGACCGTTGCTGCCATCCCCTGCGACCGTGGCCATCCCGGTCTTCCTGCTCACGGCAGGCTTCGATCTCGTCGACATTACCCTTCGGCACTTCACATGCAGGACGCCCGGTCGGACCGACTGGCATCCCTGGCCGCATGGATCGAGGAGCACCTGACGGCAACCCTCGACATCGAGGCCCTCGCCGCACGGGCCGCCGCACGGGCAAGATTTTCCGGAGCCGACCACCTGATCCGCGCCTTTTCCCGGCGATTTGGCGTCACACCGGCTGCCTGCAGGCAGATCCATGGCCGTCAGGGTCTTGAGGCCCACGCGGCAGCCGAATAGGTTCCCTCCCATGCTGCACCAAACCAAATTCCAGTCTTTCGCCGAAACCACCACCCCGCTTCAGGGGGCACCGCGCGTCGCGGCTCTCAGGGCTGAACTGAAGCGCCGCGGCCTTGATGGTTTCGTTGTTCCAAGGTCCGACGAGTACCAGGGTGAATACGTGCCACCCCGCGCCGAGCGTCTTGCCTGGCTGACGGGGTTCACCGGCTCTGCCGGTGCGGCCGTCGTGCTGCTCGAGAAGGCAGCCATCTTTACCGATGGACGCTATACCGTTCAGACACCTGAACAGGTAGATGCCGGGACGTTCGAGTTCAGGTCGCTCGTCGATGAACCGCCACCGGACTGGATCGCTGACAACCTCCCGAAGGGCGCAAAGCTCGCCTATGATCCCTGGATGCACACCGCCTCTGGCGTCGAGGCCTTGCAGTCCGCAGTGACACGCGCCGGCGGCACGCTTGTCCCCTGCACCGACAATCCGCTCGACGCCGTTTGGGACGATCAGCCGGCAGCCCCGCTGGGCGCCGTGTCGATCCAGCCCCTCGAATATGCCGGCGAAGCATCTCAGGCCAAGCGCGACCGCATTGCCTCTGCCCTGCGCGACGGCAAGACCGACTCGGCCGTCATCACGCTTCCCGAATCCATTGCCTGGCTGCTCAACATCCGTGGCAGCGACGTTCCGCACACACCGTTCCCGCACAGCTATGCCGTGCTGAACAATGACGGCCACGTGGAACTGTTCATCGACCGTCGCAAGTTCACGCCCGGCATCGACGAATGGCTTGGAAACCGCGTCACCGTGCGCCCGCAGGAGGAACTCGGCGACCATCTGCGCAGCCAGAAGGGCAAGCGCATCCAGATTGACCCGGCAACCGCATCGGCCTGGTTGTTTGACCAGCTAAAGACCGGTGGCGCGACGATCGTGCGCGCAGCCGATCCGGTCCTGCTGCCCAAGGCCTGCAAGAACCCCACCGAACTCGCCGGCACCCGCAAGGCACACGAGCGCGACGGCGTGGCGCTGTCAAAGTTTCTCTTCTGGCTCTCGCGTGAAGCGCCAAAGGGCAATGTCGACGAGATCGAAGCCTGCCGTGTGCTGGAAGACTTCCGCCTGCAGACCGGGTCGCTGAAAGACCTGAGCTTCGGCTCCATTTCAGGCTCGGGCCCGAATGGCGCCCTGCCGCACTACCGCGTAACCAAGTCGTCGAACCGCAAGATCAAGCCAGGTGAGATCTACCTGATCGACTCCGGTGGCCAGTACCTCGACGGCACGACAGACGTGACACGTACCGTTGTCGTAGGCACGCCGTCGGCCGAGATGAAGGACCGCTTCACGCGCGTGCTCAAGGGACACATTGCCCTCGCCCGCGCGCGCTTCCCGGAAGGGACGACAGGCGTGCAGCTCGACACGCTCGCGCGCCTGTCCCTGTGGGAAGGTGGCTTCGACTACGATCACGGCACAGGCCATGGCGTCGGCGCCTATCTGAGCGTCCATGAAGGCCCACAGAACATTTCCAAGAAGCAGGTCAACGTGCCGCTCAGGCCCGGCATGATCATCTCGAACGAGCCCGGCTACTACAAGGTCGGCCACTACGGCATCCGTATCGAGAACCTGATCGTGGTGACCGAGCCGAAGGACGTGGGCGGCGAGCGCAAAATGATGGAGTTCGAAACCATCACCCTCGCCCCGATCGACCTGAACCTGGTAGAGCCGTCCATGCTCACCGACGCCGAGCGCAAGTGGCTGAACGACTACCACGCCCGCGTACGCGTAGCCCTGAGCGGCAAGACAGACAAGGATACCGAATCCTGGCTCCTCGACGCCACCCGCCCGATCTGATGGGGTAAGGAAGATTGGGACACAAAGGCACAAAGTAGAAAAGGCACAATGGCAGCAAGACATTCTCTTGTGCCAAAACTGGTGAGGTTTTTTTGGCGCGCAAAGCGCGCCGACCTTCTGCATCAATGATGATGCAAAACCTCGACCGTCAGCCTGTCCATTGTGCCTTTTCTACTTTGTGCCTTCGTGTCAAATCCCTTTCGCAGCACCGCGCAAGTCACCCGCAGTCCCAGGAATAACATGCCCCCCATCACCCGCCTCGACCACGTCATCGTCGCCGTCCGTAACCTCGACGAAGCCGCCACCGCCTGGCGCAGGCTCGGCTTCACGCTGACACCGCGCGGCCTTCACGAGGGAAAGGGCACCGGCAACCACTGCATCATGTTCCCGAACACCTACATCGAACTGCTCGGGATCGTGGATGACACGGGCACAAAGGGCCGCCTCGGCCAGCGCGTGAACGAGCGCGGCGAAGGCGGAATGGGCATCGCCTGGGGCGCCGACGACGCTGACAAAACCTGCGCGGCACTCCGCGCCGCCGGTATCGAGGCCGAGGACCCGAATGACCTGAGCCGCCCGCTCGACCTCGACGGAAAGCGCGATATCGTCCGCTTCCGCAACATCATGCTGCCGGGACTTCATCTGCCAGGCACGATGCAGTTCGTTTGCACGCACGTGACGCCCGAACTCACCCGCGCCAGACGCGAATGGCAACTCCACCCGCACGGCGCGACCGGCATTGCAGAAGTTTTCATTGCAGCCTCAGACGTCGCCGCGGCAAAGGCGCAACTCGCACCCGCTGCACCGAACAATTCCAGGATTACGATTTCATCACGAGAGGAGATTGCCCAGCATCTCGGCGCGAAGTCCCTGGATGGCGCCCCGGCTGAAGGCATCGTGGCCGTTGCGATCCGCGTCAACGAACTCGACGCCGCTGGCGCCATGCTCTCCATGGGCCGCATCCCCCACGACGAGACCCGCCACTCCATCACCGTTCCCGCCACCGCTGCCAATGGCATAACGATAAGGTTTTCTGAGGACTAGCGCGCGGCAGCAAACGTTCACGCCGGGACGCGAACACCTGCCGGACTGATCCTGCGAACCACAAAGAGTATGCCCAGCGCGATCATCACCACCACCACCGCGGCCCAGCTCCCCGCCGCCGCAATGGCACTGGCCGCGGCCCAGGTTATCGACGAAAACGCCTCCGACAGGGTAGCCACACGTGACGACGCGTGCCGACGTTGGAACTGGCTGCGCTTCACCTGTGAACGGAACCAAAGCTGGATCGCGATCGCCGATACGGCCGAGGCGATAATGGCGCCAGCCGCGACAAGTGCAATGTTCACCGAAAAGAACAGCAGACCCAGGACCAAGGGCGCGAAAACGATGCCAATGCAGAACATCACCGCCTCAACCTTGCTGCGCAGCAGGCGTGATGGGGAGACCGGCGCCGTCCTGACGAGGTCGGGCGCGTCTTCGCCGGAAATCGTAAGCCACGCAAGTGCGCCGGCCAACTGCCCCGCCGCCATGACGAGCATCGGTATCAGGACCACCGGCGCGCCCCCCTTGTGCGCATAGCTGTGCCAGAGCATCGCCGCAGGCGGCAGCAGATACAGCAACTGCATCAGGGTCTGTGACAGCAGCCACGGATCACGCAGGATCAGCAGCATCTCCTTGCGCCGCAAGGCCGCCGACTGCGTCTCGAGACGGAACCCGCGGCTGGAACCGGCGCGGTCGATGCCGCCATGAGAGACACCGGAAGTCGCAAGCGCAAATCGTGCAAAGCGCGGCACTTGGATACCGGCAGTGACGACAAAAACCGCGAGGCTCGCTGCAAGCACGCCCATCAGCGCCCACACGTCACCCATGGCCGCCCGCGCAGGCCACCACACGACGCTGTCAGCCCCTGGAACAAGCGCCAGCACGGTCTCTGACTGCAGGAATGCAAAGCGTGACATCGTCCCGGTCGAAAACATCGCAGCCATCTGCAACCCGATGGCAAAGAGGCCTCCAATGACGGCGGCCGTGATCTGCGCAATCAGGCGCGTACGCTTGGGCCCGATGACATCGAACAGGAACACGGTCAGCGCAATCGCCATCGCTGTCGCCATAAGGGCGACTGAGACCATGACCCCATAGGCCCCCAGCCACTGCACACCACTTTGCCAGACAAGAACATTGATGAACGGCCCGACAAAGACGAGGGACATGGCCCCGACGGACAGGACGATGGCGCCGACGCGCACAGCAAACAGCCGCTGCACCTGTGCGGGCGAACTCAGGATCAGTTCAAGATCAGAACGCGTGTAAAACGTACGTGTCACGCTTTCCATGGCCTGTGACAGGATCGCCGAGCCGGCAAGCAGAATGGCAACCGAAATTCCGATCAGTGTCGACAGTTCAAATTCAAGTGCTTCGTGCGCAAACGGGCGAACCACGAACCAGGCAACCGCGTGCATGATGCAAAGAAAGATCGCAAGGCCGATGTAAAGCTGCCGCTTGCGCCCGGCCCCACCGACAGCCAGCATTGAGAATGTATCGCGCCAGACGAGCCTCGACTCGTGCTGCGCGAACCATGTCAGCGAACCGGGCGTACTCATGCGGCGGCCGTGTCCTGCTCGACGATGCTGAGAAACAGCTCTTCAAGGCACGAGTCGCCCCGGCCCTCGCGCTCGCGCAGTTCCTGCAGCGTGCCTTCCGCGACCAGACGGCCGCCCGCGATCACGCCAATGCGATCCGCCATGCGTTCGGCAATCTCGAGAATGTGGGTGGTCATGATCACCGTGCACCCGGCGCGGACGCGCTCGGTCAACACCGTCTTCACGAGCCGCGCACTGCCTGCATCAAGCCCCGTCAGGGGCTCATCAAGAATGATCAGGTGAGGATCATGCACCAGGGCACCCGCCAGCGCCACCTTCTGCCGCATGCCGCGCGAAAAAGGCTCGCATCGCTGGTGCGCAACCTTTTCAAGGCCCAACCACCCGATCAAGTCGCGCGCCCGTGTGGCCGCAACGTCGGGCTCCACGTTCCAGAGTCCTGCGACGAACTCGAGATATTCGAACGGCGTCAGCTTGTCATAGATCATGGGCTCGTCTGAGACCCAGCCAACGATCTGCTTGGCCGCGACCTGGTCCCTGCGCGCATCGATGCCGAAGACGCTGATCGCGCCTTCATCAGGCTGCAGCAACCCGCTAACCATGCGCAGCGTGGTTGTCTTGCCCGCACCATTGGGCCCAAGCAGCATGTAGAACTCACCGCGCCGTACCGTGAGATCCAAGCCGGCGACTGCCGGCCGGTCAAACCGCTTGCACAGCCCGCGAATTTCAAGGGCCGGTGACAAAGCCTCGACACCCATCCACGCCTCTCCCACACCTGTCATCTGAAGGCGGAAAGACTAGGAAAAACAGGTTTCAATCCCCTGAAGAAACAGGGAAAAGCAAAGGTGAATGGACAACAAAGCCATGTCGAATGGCAACCGGCCTCTTGTGCCAGTTGCCACCCTGGATCACCGTGCAGGTGATCTGGGAATCCCAACGGATCCTTGCTATTCAGACAACGTGCTAGTTGCGCCGACAGACCCTGTTCGCAGCCTGCTGGCCACCGGCCCGCACACACTCGCCGCGGGTCGACCACCACACTTGACCACCTCGGGTGCAGCACCAGCGCACGTTCCAGTCACCCTGCTGCCAGCCATCATCCCCCCACGATCTGCCAGGATAGCGGTGGAAACCACCATGCTTCCTGCAGGTCCGGTTCGGCGCAGTCTCGCCCCGGGTGCGATGGCATTCACCAAAGTTGGACCAGAAAATCCTGTATCCGCCACGCTCTTCACGGCGGCAGCAGGTTCGCTCGTTCCATCTGTGTCGCGAATCGTTCTCGTACCCATAGACAGGAACGTAACTGCTGCCGGCGCGCGACACCTGCGCATCAGCAGCAGCTGGCGCCGACACGACAAAACTGGTCGAGAGCAAGGCAAGAGATAAGGACAGGATCAGTCGAAACATGCGAACACCCTCCGGATTTTCTCCCGGATCTGGTTTTAGGAAGGCCAAGCTGAACGCAGGCTGAACGAGGCAGCCTCGGGGGAACCCCCTTCCGATTGGAGCTCTCCCTTCCACAGCCTTGGAATGTAAAGGGACCTACCCACCCACCATGGCGATCCAGTCATCCTCGCTGATGACCTTCACGCCGTGCTTCTGCGCATCCTTGAGCTTCGATCCAGCTCCCGGGCCCGCGACGACCAGGTCCGTCTTGGCAGATACTGACCCCGCCACCTTGGCGCCCAGCGATTCCGCCCGCGCCTTGGCTTCGCTGCGTGTCATCTTCTCCAGCGTGCCGGTGAACACGATGGTCTTGCCGGAAACAGCCGTGTCGGTCTTGGGCTTCTCGGCCTCCTCGACGTCGAGCAACTCAAGCAACCGCGCCACCTCAGCCCGATTGTGATCCTCAGCGAAGAACTCGGCGATCGCCTTGGCCACCGTGTCACCGATACCATCAATGGCATCAAGCTCGGCAAAGGCCTTCGAATCTTCCTCGGCTGCCGCCGTCATCGCCGTCACGAAGGCCAGCGCACTGCCATAGTTCAGCGCAAGGACACGCGCCGTGGCTTCGCCGACATGCCGGATCCCCAGCGCGAAGATGAAGCGGTTGAGCCCCACCTGCCGCTTGGCGCGGATCGCCGCGAACAGCTTCGCTGCCGACTGCGGCCCCCACCCTTCACGCACGGCAATGGCCTGAGGTCCAGAGCCGAACTTCTCCTCCAGCAGGAAGATGTCCGAGGGATGTGCAATCAGCTTGTCCGCAAGGAAGGCATCGACGTGCTTGGAGCCGAAGCCTTCAATGTCGAATGCATCGCGCGACACGAAGTGCTTGAGCCGCTCGGCCGCCTGCGCCGGACAGATAAGCCCGCCAGTGCAGCGGCGCGCCACGGACGCAGCACCAGATGCATCCACGTCGCGCAAGGCGTGACTGCCACAAACGGGGCAAACCTCCGGGAACTTGAAGGCGTGCGCGCCCTTGGGCCGCTTCTCCTCGACGACGCGCACGATCTGCGGGATGACGTCACCGGCGCGCTGCACGATGACCGTATCTCCGACCCGCACGTCCTTGCGCGCGATCTCGTCCTCATTGTGCAGCGTGGCATTGGTGACCACGACGCCGCCAACAGTGACCGGCTTCAGCCGCGCCACCGGCGTCAGCGTACCGGTGCGCCCGACCTGGATGTCGATCTCGAGGAGCTCGGTCTCGGCCTGTTCGGCCGGGAACTTGTGCGCAATCGCCCAGCGCGGCGCGCGACTGACAAAGCCAAGCCGCTGCTGGAAGTCGAGCCGGTCGACCTTGTAGACGACGCCATCAATGTCATAGCCAATGGAAGCACGTTTGCCCGCAATGCCCGCATAATACTTCAGGATCGCCTCGACCGACGTGCAGCGGGTCATCAGCGGATTGGTCGGAAAGCCCCACGCCGCGAAGGCTTCGATGACCTCCGACTGCGTCGCGAACTTCAGGGCCGAGACCTCGCCCCACGTATAGGCAAAGAACTTCAGCGGCCGGCGCTTCGTGACCTCGGGGTCGAGCTGGCGCAACGAACCGGCAGCGGCATTGCGCGGATTGGCAAAGGTCTTCTCGCCCCGCGCGTCCTGGTCGCGATTGAGCTGCTGGAAGTCCTCGTGGCTGAGGAACACCTCGCCGCGCACTTCGATGACCTCGGGAAGGCCACGGCCCTTCAGCACGTGGGGAATGTCGTTGAGCGTGCGCAGGTTCGCAGTGACGTCCTCGCCCACCGCCCCGTCACCACGCGTGGCCCCACGGACAAGCTTGCCGTCTTCATAACGCAGGCTCGCCGACAACCCGTCGATCTTGGGCTCGGCCGTGATGGCCAGCTCCTCGGACGCGGGCAACGCGAGGAAGCGCCGGACGCGATCAACGAAATCCGTCACGTCCTCATCGTTGAACGCATTATCGAGCGACAGCATGGGCGCGCCATGCTTCACCTTCGCAAACTTGTCCGCCGCCGCCGCCCCGACCTTGCGCGAGGGGCTGTCGGCCCTGACCAGTTGCGGGAACTTCGCCTCGATGGCCGCATTGCGCTTCTTCAGCGCGTCATAGTCGGCATCTGAAATGCTTGGCGCGTCTTCGGTAAAATAGCGCCGGTCATGCACGGCGATCTCGACGGCAAGGCGCTCAAGCTCCGCCGCCGCATCCGCTTCGGAAAGTTTTGTAACGGGAACTGGCTTGCTCACGTAGCCCGCCGCTTCTTGGGCTTTGCAGGAACCGCAGCAGGTTCATCAGTGACGGACAGCAACTGGTCAGCCGCCGCACGCGCTTCATTCGTAACCTTTGCCCCGGAGAGCATGCGCGCGATCTCCTCGCGCCGGCCGCTCGCGTCCAGAACCTCGACACGGGTCGCCATTGCGCCAGCCGCCAGCGACTTGCTGATGCGAAGATGGAACGTGCCACGCGCTGCCACCTGGGGCGAGTGCGTGACCACAAGCACCTGCTCGGCCTTCGCCAGGCGCGCGAGCCGCTCGCCCACGGCGTCAGCAACAGCACCACCCACGCCGCGATCAACCTCGTCGAAGATGAGTGTCGACGCTGAGCCTTCAGCCGCGAGCGACACCTTGAGCGCAAGGATGAAACGCGCCATCTCGCCGCCCGACGCAATGCGTGTCAGCGCACCGAACGGCGCGCCGGGATTCGTGGCGACAAGGAACTCGACGCGGTCCTGGCCATGCGGACCGACAGCCTGCGGCCCCGCCTTCTCCACCCGCGTCTTGAAATGCGCATTGGAAAGCTTCAGCGGCACAAGTTCCTGGGCAACACGCGCATCCAGCGCCACCGCCGCCTTCGTCCGCGCCTCCGTCAGACGGTCGGCCGCCTGCTGGTAGCGCGCACGCGCGGCCTCCAGCATCCGGTCCAGTTCCTTGCTGCGGGTTCGTGCATTCGTGAGGGCCGCAAGCCGCGCTTCAACATCGGCGCGCTTCGTCGCCAGCCCGTCACAGCTGCCACCATGTTTGCGGGCGGCAGCGCGCAGCGCGAAGAGCCTCGTCTCGGCGCGTTCAAGCGCGTTCGCATCAAAGGCAAGGCCGCGCGATGCCGTGTCGACGGCGCGTCGTGCTTCTGCGACTTCAATGACGGCACGATCAAGCGCAGCCACCGCCGCGTCCAGCTTCCCCTGCGCCGAAGACTGCGCGCGACTAAGCCGGCGCAGGGCCAGGTTGAGGCGGTTCTCGACGCCACCATGACCGGCCAGCGCATCAATGGCCTCGCCGAGGTCCGACGAAATCTTCTCAGATGCCATCATCATGGCGCGCAGGTTGGCGAGCTCAGTCTCCTCGCCCTGTCGCACATCCAGCGAACGCAGTTCGTCGGCTACATGCTTGAGATAGTCGTAATCCTGCGCCGCCCGCGCCTGCGACTCGCTTTCGAGGCGAACAGCTTCCTCGGCAGCGCTCAGCGCGCGCCAACCAGCTTCGACCTCGGAGATTTCATCATCCAGCCGGCCAAAGGCATCCAGCAGGTTGCGGTGCCCCGCTCCATCCAGAAGACCCCGGTCATCGTGCTGGCCGTGGATTTCGAGCAGCATGGCGCCGGCCTCGCGCATGAGGCCGATCGAAACGGGCTGGTCGTTGATGAAGGCGCGGCTGCGGCCGTCGGAGCCGACACTGCGACGGAAGATCAGGGCGCCATCACTGTCAAAGCCATTTGTCCGCAGCGCTGCGCGGACCGGATGTGCGGCGGGCGGATCAAAAACAGCGGTGACGGTTGCCTGGCTTGCACCATTGCGAATGAAGCCGCGTTCGACACGGCCACCGGTCGCAAGCCCCAGAGCATCGAGCAGGATCGACTTCCCCGCCCCTGTCTCGCCTGTGAGCACACACAGGCTGGGCGCGAATTCAAGATCCAGTCGCTCGATCAGAACAAAATCCCGGATCGAAAGCGATGTCAGCATTCGTTGTCAGCCAGTTCGTTCAGGCGTCAGAACCAGTCGAAGAGACCGCCTTCTTCTTCCTTCTTCTCGGCCGAATCCTTTTCAGCGTCAGCTGTGGCCGCACCTTCCGGCGCAGCAACAGCGGGCGCCGACGTCGGAACGATTTCGGCAGCCTCGGCAGGCTTCGCAGCAGGCGCGTCAGCCGTCGTCGGCGTGTAGCGCTTTCCGTTGTTGTCGACGCCGCCATACTCCTGCATCAGCGCATAGGTATCTTCGTACCAATCGCTGCCGGGATAGTTGTGGCCGAGAACCGCGGCAGCCGTCTTGGCTTCCTTGATGACGCCGAGCGAGAGATAGGCCTCGACCAGGCGGTGAAGGGCTTCAGGCACGTGGCTCGTGGTCTGGTACTGCTCCACCACGGTACGGAACCGCGTGATGCCGGCAACCAGCTCGCCGCGCTTCAGGTAATAGCGGCCAATCGCCATTTCCTTGCCGGCGAGGTGATCCTTCGTCAGGTCCAGCTTGAGACGCGCATCGCGGGCATAGTCGGTCTGCGGAAAGCGCTTGATGAGTTCGCGCAGCGCGGCCATCGCCTGCTCCGTGCGGCGCTGGTCGCGACCCACGTCAACGATCTGCTCGTACAGCGAAACGGCTTTGAGATAATACGCGTACGGAGCATCCTTGTTGCCGGGATGCAGCGTGATGAAACGATCAGAAGCCATGATCGCTTCGTTGTACTTGTTGCCCTGGTAGTGGCAGAACGCCGACATCAGGATCGCGCGACGCGCCCAGACCGAATAAGGATGCTGGCGCTCGACTTCGTCAAATGCCGCGGCGCACGGCAGCCAGTTGGCCTTGTCCAATTGCACGAGCGCGCTGGAATAGAGCTGCTCGGCAGGAACTTCACGAACCTCCGCTCCGGCGCGCGGAGCTGCTGGCGCTTCGCCATCATCGCCAGCGCATGCTGCAAGCGGCAGCGCCAGGGCAAGAACGGCGATCAGTCGCGAAGGTCGGAAAGAGGAAAGCATAGCCATGAACACCAGCCGTTTCTGGAACCAGATGAAAAGCATGCCCGCGCCTGAAGCGAAGACCGCAAAAACCCGCACGTTCTTACCCCATTGCTTAACGCCGCGCTAGCGCTGCCGGGTGACCAATTTGTAAGTGAAAGTCGCAGGACGCGCTCCCGTCACCAAACCGCCAGAATGCAGCACCCGATGCGAGGCATACTCGCGTCGCAACCGGCACGTCATGCGCGGGTCGATCAGGAAGTAAACAAAAGGTTTAACGGACGCCGCCGACGCAAAATAAAACCTGGTCCGTTGTGTGTTGTTCGAACGTTCGGGAAGCATTCCGCTTTCACCACCAACAGGTTGCAGTCCGAATTTTGCACCTCTTTTTGGAACTCTCGCTTTGTTCTCATGCACACAAGAAAAAGGCCGCAGAAAGCGGACTTTCTGCGGCCTGGGTATTGGTTGGATCTGGGATTATTCGGCGGCGGCGAGGCTCGCAGCATAGGAAGGATGTGAAACCACCTGGCCACCTCGACGCGGCGCATTCAGCGTGACGAACTCGAAGGCGTTCTTGCGTGCAAACAGTTCGCGCAGCAGGCGATTGTTCAGGGCGTGACCGGTCTTGTATCCGCGGAACTGCGCATACAGCGGCGCACCAGCGAGCGAAAGGTCGCCGACAACATCCAGCAGCTTGTGGCGAACGAACTCGTCACCGTAACGCAGGCCTTCCTCGTTCATGATCGTCGCGCCATCGAGCACGATCGAATTGGCAAGCGAGCCACCAAGGGCCAGCCCGTTCGCCTGAAGGTACTCGACCTCGTGACGGAACCCGAATGTGCGGGCACGCGCGAGCTCGGCCTTGAACGACGGCGCATCCAGGTCAAAGGAATAGAACTGGCGGTCAATGACCGGGCAGTTCTCAAACGCAATTTCGAGTTCTGCTGAAAAGCCGACGCCGGGACGAAGCTCGGCGTACTTGTCGCCTTCTTCGACGCGAACCGTCTCGCGAACCCTGATGATCTGCTGGGGCGCGCCCTGCGTGACAACGCCGGCGCACTCAATGAGGAATACGAAGGGCGCTGCGCTGCCATCCATGATGGGAACTTCAGCACCGTCGATTTCGACGAAAAGGTTGGTCACGCCGCAGCCCACAATCGCGGCCATCAGATGCTCGACCGTGTGAACCTTCACGCCATAGACATTGCCGATGGTCGTTCCGAGCTTGGTGTCCGTGACCTTGTCGAACTTTGCCGGGATAACCCCGGCAACGCCCGGATGATCCGTGCGCCGGAATACGATACCCGTGCCCTCAGGCGCTGGTAACAGAGTCAGTCGGGACAGAACGCCGGTGTGTACCCCTACACCCTGGCAAACCATCCGGTTCTTGATCGTCTTTTGAAGCGCCATCGCCCCTCTCAACTCAAACACTGACTGCCTGGAATTCCCGCTCTGACGAAAGTTGCCCACATGGACAACCAACTTCCTTTGCGGCAATCCCGCCACGAAGCGACCTGCCAAACAGGACCACCCCCAACGGTTCCAAGACAGTGCTTCCCCCGAAGACTGCACTGACTTTGTTTCCACTTGCGCGAGTGTTGCCTGAAGCACTCAGTCACTGCGCGAGAAGAGCCATCGCCGATGAAAGTTCTACCAGTGTGTCCGAATCGCTCTAAATAACTTCTTGTTTCCGAATATTACGGCTCAAATCTGCGAAAAACACAGCCGTCTGCAACACGTTGTGAGCAGGCGCAGCATCGCATCTGCGCAAGGGTGCGGAATCACGGCGTTAACCAACGACCCCCAAAAGAGAGGGGCCCAACCACGACCTGTGGTTGAGCCCCTGATATGTTTAAAATTCCGTCAATTCACCTGACGACGCAAGAACGCTGGGATGTCCAGCTGATCGTCGGAGATCGATTTTAACAATTCCTCCGATTTCTCCTTTGACAGCGAACTGTCGCGCAGCGGCGAAGAAACGACCCGCCCGTTTTCCGCGCTGCCTGTTCCGGAGGCATTGAGGCGGGCCGCACTGGGAGAGGCAGCCGAAGGACGCGCAGCCGAGGAAGGCCGCTTTGAACCCGACGAACCGCCGATCGTGATGCCGAACACGCTGAAGCCCGACGATTTCCTGGGCTCGGCCTGATAGGGCGCGGCCTGCGGAGGCACTTCCATGCGTGCCCGGGCTGGCTCGCTGGTGCGAACATTTCGAATGGCGGCGCCGAGGGAAGCCACGAGATCCGGATCAAACGCATTGGTGTCGTAGTCGGAGTAACCGCGCTGCACCGGCGGGCACACCATCGGCTCCGCAGAGGGAGCGGAAGTGCCAGTCGCGATGCCGGAACGGACAATCCCGTCCTGCATGTCATGGACCGGGCTGCCGGCTCTGGCTTCGGACGGAGGCGTCGCGACGACCGAAACAATCGGCGCCTGCACGATCACAGGGTGCTTTTCTTCGGCCGAAACCTGAGGTGCCGACACTTCAGCGGCCGGTGCCGCCTTGCTGCGGGAAGCATCGGAAGCCTGCGTCTGGCGGGAAGGCTGGTTGCCCGTCTTCGTTTCAATCGCAATGCCGGTGGCCACGACAGAGACCCGCATGCGGCCGTTGAGGCGCTCGTCGAATGTCGAACCGACGATGATGTTGGCGTCCGGATCCACTTCCTGGCGGATCTTGTTGGCAGCTTCATCGACTTCATAAAGCGTCAGGTCCATGCCGCCCGTGATGTTGATGAGGACGCCCTTCGCGCCCTTCATCGTCGACACGTCCAGGAGCGGGTTCGAGATCGCGGCTTCGGCAGCCTCGATCGCGCGACGATCGCCTTCGGCCTCGCCCATGCCCATCATGGCCGTGCCCATCTCGCTCATGACGGTGCGCACGTCGGCAAAGTCGAGATTGATCAGACCCGGCATGACCATCAGGTCAGTGACGCCCCGCACGCCTGCATAGAGAACCTCGTCAGCCATCTCGAAGGCCTTGGCGAAGGTCGTCTTTTCGTTGGCAATGCGGAACAGGTTCTGGTTGGGAATGACGATGAGCGTGTCGACATAGGGCTTGAGGCGCTCAATGCCCTCTTCCGCCGTGCGAAGGCGGCGTGCGCCTTCAAACGCGAACGGCTTCGTGACAACGCCAACCGTGAGAATGCCGAGGTCCCGCGCAAGCTTGGCAATGACAGGCGCGGCGCCCGTGCCCGTGCCACCGCCCATGCCGGCCGTGATGAAAACCATGTGGCTGGATTCAAGGATCTTGCGGATGTCGTCGGCGCTCTCTTCTGCAGCGCCCATGCCGATGTCGGGACGTGATCCGGCGCCAAGGCCCTGCGTGAGCCGCGCACCGATCTGGAGACGATGATGGGCCTTCGAATGAACCAGAGCCTGGGCATCGGTATTGGCAACAAGAAACTCCACGCCTTCCAGCCTGGCCGAAACCATGTTGTTGACAGCATTGCCACCGGCGCCGCCAACCCCGAACACAAGAATGCGGGGACGCAGCTCAGTAAAATCCGATGACATCAGGTCGATGGCCATTTTCTAATTCTCCATTCGTGCCACGTTCCCCGAACTGAATACACCCAACCACGCGATGCGCGTTTTCCGCGCCATTGTCTTTTCCACTCTTGCGCCGGAACCGGTTAAAAATTCTCTTTGAACCAGCGCTTTATTCCAACAATTCCTCGAGCCCCCGAAGAATTAGCATAACCCGCGTCCAAGGCATCATCTTCCTCGCGGAAATTCTGCAATTCTTTCGGACGCTGTACCGCCCAGGACGCAAGTCCTGCGCAGGCAGAATAGGATGCACCGGAAACGAGGTCAGCCGCATCGACAAGCCGCGCCGGCTTCCCGGTCCTCACCTGCTTCGACACGATGCGCGCCGCCATTTCCCGGGCGCCATTGAGCTGGCTTGCCCCGCCGGTCAGCACAACGCGGCGTGCAGAAACAGATGAAAGCCCGGCATCAGCCAGCCTGTCACGGACGATCTCGAACGTTTCCTCAATGCGCGGCTGGATGATCCCCGTCAGGACCGAGCGCGGAACATCGGCATCGTCGTCCCCGTCGTCTTCGCCAATCGGCCGCACAGGGATCAGCTCCCGAACGTCATTGGGACCGGTCAGCGCACTGCCAAACAGCGTCTTCAGCCGCTCGGCCTGGACGAGGGACGTCGACAGGCCACGGGCGATATCGCTCGTCACATGATTGCCGCCAACCGGAAGCACGTCTGCGAAAATGAGGCCGCCATCAACGAAAACGGCAATGGAGGTCGTGCCGCCGCCCATGTCGATGATCGTGGCACCCAGTTCGATTTCGTCGGAAATCAGCGTCGCGAGACCGGCCGCATACGAGGTCACGACCTTGCCGGCGACACTCAGGTGGCAGCGCCCCACGCACGCCTCGAGGTTGCGCAACGGGCCTGACGCGGCACTCACGGCATGAAGGCTGACGCCGAGCGTCTCCCCGATCATGCCGATCGGGTTGCGGATGCCACGGCTGCCATCAATGGAATAGCTGCCCGGCATGCAATGCAGGACTTCGCGATCATTGGCGGGAATCTGGGCCCGACCCATGGCCAGCGCGCGATCAAGATCTGCCTCGCTCACCTCTCCGCCGGAGATGCCAACTTCGATGTTCAGGGCCTGGCTGCGGGGCTGACCGCAGGAAATGCCGACATAGGCTTCCTTCAGGAAAAGCCCGGCCATGTGCTCTGCCTGCTCGACAGCCGCGCGGATGGAAACTTCCGCAGCGTTGATGTCGACGACATTGCCGGCGCGAACCCCGCGGCTCGCCTGCTGGCCAAATCCAAGGACCTTGAAACGCGGCTCGGCGCCTTCACGCGTGACGACGGGCTTGAGGATGAGGCAGGCAATCTTCGTGGATCCGATGTCGATCGCCCCGATGATCCCGCCCTTGTTTGGCCAATAAGGTTGGCCTTTTCTTGTTTTTCCAGTCCGTACGCCCATCAAGTTTCCCTACCGCCCGAGGCTTTGATCGGTGCTGCGATCAAAGGCGACCCTGGCGGTAGTTTGATGACGAACCTGTCGGCAAAGCGAAGATCGATCGCCTTGATGTCTCGCGCGAGAATTTTCTGGTCCCGGTCAAGACGTACGAGTTCTGCCAGCGCCGCCTCAGCGCCTTCCTCAGGCAGTCGTACTTCAACACCGTTAGCAAGCTGTAAATCCCAACGCCTTTCACCTACTCGGACGGCGATCCTGATATTTGACTTCAACTCTGGTTGCGTCGCAACAAGCGCGAGAAATGATGCGGCAGCCGTCGCGGCACCGCGTCCGGCAAGCAGCGGAAGATTCGCAAATCCGCGATCCGCGCTCGCACCTATGACATTTCCATCACTATCGACAACAAGAGTTCTTCCCTCGTTGATCCAGCGCGCAATCGGACGTCGCTCGTCGATCTTGATGAAGATGCGGTTCGGCCAGATGCGCCTCACCTGGGCAGATTTCACCCATGGCAGGGACTCGATCCGCGCACGGGCTTCATCGACATCCACGTACAGCATGAGGTCGCCGCGCTTGATGTTGAGGCGCCCCGTGACCTCTGTCCCCTTCGTGTTCGAATGCCCGTCAACACTCACGGACTCGACCGTCAGGCCGGCATCAGCCATCAGCCCATCCACGCCGCGCTTGACGGAATCGAGAGCGGCCGAGACATGGCCACCCGAAAACAGGCCGACAACAGCCACGATCAGAAAGAAAATGCCGATAAGCACGCCCCAGAAGGCGCTCCAGCGCACGGCATTGCGGAAGGCAGCCATCCAGCGCTCGACCAGCGTCGCGCTTTGGCTGCCCTTGCGGGGACGCGTGATCTTCGGGCGCGCACGCGACGCCGGCGCCTTCGGCTTCCGTCGGGGAGACGGAGCGTCGAAGGCGTCATCGCCGTCGTCAGCCATCCCGCCTATCGGTCGCATGAAGCATCCTCGACAAGCCACCGGCACAGCGCACGGTAGGAAATTCCCTTGTAGGCAGCCTGCTCCGGCGCAAGCGACGTGGGCGTCATGCCCGGCTGCGTGTTCGTCTCGAGCAGGATCAGGCGCCCCGGCTCTCCAGCCGTGTCGTCATAGCGGAAATCGGTCCGGCTGATGCCACGGCACCCCAGCGCAACATGCGCCTTCACCGCAAGATCCATTGCGGCGTCATAGATCTGGGGATGCAGCTTTGCCGGCACCACGTGTTCTGATCCACCCTCTGCATACTTGGCGTCGAAGTCGTAGAACTTCGTACGCGGAACAATTTCAGTGACGGCAAGCGCCTTGCCATCCATCACCGCCACGGTCAGCTCCCGGCCAGGCACGAACTCTTCCACCATGACGTCATCGCCAAGGGTCCAGTCCGGGCTCGTCAGCAGCTCAGGCGGACGATTATCGCCGGGACGGATTATAAAAACGCCAACGCTTGACCCCTGGTTAACAGGCTTGATCACGAATGGTGGTTTTATCGCAGTTTGCCGCGACACTTCGTGGCGGGAACACACGATGTCGTTAACGATTGGCAGGCCGACGGACCGGTAGACAGCCTTCGTCCGCTCCTTGTGCATGGCCATCGCCGACGCCAGGACACCCGAATGGGTGTACGGAATGCTCAGGATCTCGAGGAGCCCCTGCACGCATCCGTCCTCGCCCCACTGCCCATGCAGGGCATTGAAGCAGACATCCGGCTTGAGATTGAGCAGCACCTCGGCGATGTCGCGGCCGACATCGATCTCGGTCACGCGAAATCCCTCGGCCCTGAGCGCCTCTGCGCAGCCTTTGCCAGTGACCAGGCTCACAGGCCGTTCCGCCGACCAGCCGCCCATCAACACCGCTACGTGCCTTTTTTCATTCACCGGAATTCTCCCAACGCGACGCCCGCAAGCTCATCCCAAGCGCGAAGCATCAGCCCCGGAATCTTTTTGTCCCCATTTGGGGGAAATGAAAAGGGAAATGTGCCCCGCCAGCAGGCGGGAAACAAAACACGCGTTGTGACACGAGAGACACTTTCGTCGGTGTTTTGTGAGTCTGTCGCCTCTCCTTGCGCGACCCAGCAGGCACGCAAAAACCACCCGCCCGGCCATCGGAACAATAGAGGAACTACAGACACCCGGCCACGCGCGGTTTGACGCAGCCCGCCATAGCAGGCGCGGCAAGCAGAGGATCATCCAAAAGACTAGAACTTCAGTTGCGTCCTGACGCCGAAGAACAGCGCATCATCCCTGTCGCTGTTGCCGGGCGAGATGTAGTTGACCGTCGCCGTCACCCGAAGCTCGTCGTAAACGGCAACATTGTAATAGGCCTCGACGCCCTGTTCGTCGCGCAGGTTGCTGATGCCGAGCGCCTGCAGGCCGTCCAGCAGCTTGTCGCTCAGGTTGTAGCGGAAATAGCCGACGCCCCAGCGGTCATTGAGCCGGCCAGCAAGGGGACTGTCGCCGCCAACACCGACAAAAACGCTGGTCTCAACGGTGTTCGGATTGCCATCCGAGATCGCAAACTGGCCGAACAGGCCCCAACCCTTGGCCGGGTTGCTGCTGTCCTGGAACAGGTATTGCTGGAAGGAATAGGCCGCATACCAATAGCGCGACCTCTGGCCCACGACGGTCTCAGCCTCGGGCGGCAGCGCCAACTGGGGAATGTCATTCAGGTCAAGCCCGCGCTGCGTGCTGTAGACACCGCGGATCCCTTGGAAACCCGGGCGACCACCCAGCGTAACCGGGAAGGTCAGCGACAGGCTCGTCGTGACGCCGTCGTCGAATGGGTCGACGATGATGTCGGCATCCTGCGCATTGCGCGGATCGTACACCATCAGCGTGGCAATCACGTCCGACAGCTTCAGCGTGCCCATCGCGCCAAGCAGATAAGGCGGCGTGACACCGCTGATGGGGGCCGCGAGGCCGACATGCGTGAATGTGTTGATGCCGCCGCCACCCAGGAGCGGCGTGCGCGCAGCCGCATCGAGCATGTTGAACTTGCCGGCACTGATGCTGATCTGGTCGTTGACCACCTGCGTGAAAACGACGGCGGTCTCGGCATCCTTGCCACCCAGACGCGGGAACCCGAGGGCGACATTCACCGGCAGGAGCGAGCCATCACCCTGCTCGTTGACGTCTTCCCCATACGCGATTTCCTGATGGATGGAGATCGAGAAGCCATTCCACAGGCCGATGCGCGCGCCATCAATGCCGAGCGTCGCGTCGATCTTGCCCCCCGACTTCCACTCGGGGTCACCATCGCCAGCCACCGCGCTCTGGAGGAAATGGGTCAGCGACAGGTCGAAATTCACACCCGCTGCGGCGAGGTCGCTCTTGAGGCCCGAAGCCTCACTGGCGCCGGCCTGTGCGGACAGGGCAAGACCCAGCAATCCGCTGACACCCACAAGGCGCGTTGAATTCAGAAACATGTTCGACCTCTTGAAACGTGGACCTCGGCCCAAGGCCAGCCCGATTCGCATGCGATGGACCGTATCACTGCGGCTGATGCCCAACGGCCGTTACAGCGAAAGTTCCAGACAGCAGAGGCATTTCGGACACAGGCGGCGCACAATCGTTCAACACACGGGTGAAGCCGCGGACCCGACGCACGCAGGACATGTGCGAGCTAGGGCTGCGCCGCCTCGGCCGCCGCCGCCCGCCGGCGATCAAGCATCCCGCCCAAGCGCTTGATCACCCTGATGAGGATATTGAGCCGCCGCTCGTGGAAGTCCTCGCGCAACACCACCTCTTCCCCAAGCTCCAGCGTGTTGCTGCGGCGCGGCGTGGATGCATCCCAGCGCGTGGCGCCGGGAACATCAGGCCGGCCCGTCCGCGCGAACGCCAGCCAGTAGGAAGCGACAAGGCGCGCCATCCGCTCGTCGGCATCCGTGCGGATGTCGCGATAAGCAGGCGCCCGGCCCAGGGTTCCCAGGACGAACACAACCTCGCCGCCATGCGACACGCCCGGCTCAAGCCCGCGCTGCCGCTCGGGAAGATAGCTGAAGTAATAGCGCCAGGCCGGCGCGCGCGCCGCATGCAGGTCGGCAATGCGCTTTACATAGGCGCTGAACACCGAGTCCCGCACGACCTGTCGCTCGAGGTCCGCGTCATCCTTCGTGCCCGGGAACAGCATGCGGACAGCAATCTTTGCCAGCCCCAGCTTCTCGAGAAGGAACCCCGGCTCGATGCCGAACAGGGCTGCAACCGAGGCCTCGTTGCTGTTGTTGCCGATGATCAGCGGCACTGAAGACGCGTCACCGTTCTCGAACTGGTCGAGGATGGCCGCCGGCAGCACCCGATCGCCGAACACGAGGCTCGGCGCCAGCGACAGCCCGGGCTTCGTCATCCCGGCAAAGCGCGCAGCAGGGATGGCCCGAAGGTCCCGCGCGGACGCCCGGTCGCCGGGCAGCCCCAGTTCGCTTGCAGCCTTGGCACCAGCCGCACAGGCCTCGCCACGCGTATGGCTGGGGATGCCATAGGGGCTTTGGGCAATGCCTTTCTGGAAAAGTCCACGCGCCATGGGCGACGCGGTCAGCGCAATCACACTCTGCGCGCCCGCAGACTCGCCGAACAAAGTGATGTTGCTGGCATCGCCGCCGAAGGCCTCCACATTGGCCTGAACCCAGCGCAAGGCTGCGATCTGGTCAAGCAAACCGAAATTGACTGGTCCGCCCGGCGCGTCGGCATCGAGCGATGCATGGCAGAAGAACCCGAGGGAACCCAGCCGGTAGTTGATGGTGACAACCACAGCCCCCATGCCAGCAAGCGCACTGCCGTGATAGGCTGGCAGGCTGCCGGCACCCGACATGAAGGCGCCGCCATGGACCCAGACCATCACCGGCAGGCGCGCGCCCATGCGCGCTCGCGGCGTCCAGACATTGAGCGTGAGGCAATCCTCGGACTGCGCGCCGGCGCCACCGAAGGCAGCATCCTGCGCCTTCGACACAGGCTGGATGCACGAGACGCCAAATCGGTCCGCCTTCAGTCGCTTCCAGGGCTTCGCGGGCTCGGGCTCGCGCCAGCGCAGTGCGCCGACGGGCGCTGCCGCATAGGGAATGCCCTTGAAGCTGCTGACACCACCATCAAGACGCCCTTCGACCGCGCCATGCGTGGTCGCGACAACAGGCGCCGCAGCGGCGACGGCAAGGCTCAAAGGCAACAAGGCGAGCGCGATGAGCAGCCTGGCAAGCACTGACATTGTATCCCCCCGGAAAACGGGCGAGAACAACGACGTCCGCCCGACCCTGTTGCACACGCCCCGCGCTAGCCGGCGAAGCGCTTTTCGCCGTCAAGCCACGTGGAGTGGATGCGGATCTTGCGGATCGTGTCGGGCGCGACCTCCGTCGGATCCCGCTCGAGCACCACCATGTCGGCCGCCTTGCCAAGCTCCAGGCTCCCGCAATAGTCATCGAGATGGCTCTGCCAGGCCGCGTCGATGGTCACCGCACGCATCGCCTCGAGCGGCGTGATGCACTCCTCGGGATTGAGGATCCCGCCACCCTCGTGCATGTCCCTGAGCACCGCATTCTCCATGCAGCGCAAGGGATCGATCGGCGTGACGTTGTAGTCGGAGTGCAGCGAGATGCGCAGCCCGCCCTTGAGCGCCGACCTGCACGGGTCAAGCCTGTAGGCACGCTCCTGTCCCAGCAGCCGGTCGAGGAACGCACGCCCCCAATAATGAACGTGCCCGATCAGGAACGACGGCGAGATCCCAAGCTTCTTCATGCGGGCAATCTGGTCGTCATGCAGGATGCTGCAGTGCTCGATGCGATGGCGCAGCTTGTGCCCGCCTTCCCCGTTGGTACCGCGCTCATAGGCGTCAAGGACAACATCGATCGCAGCGTCACCATTGGCGTGGATGCCAATGGGCCATCCGTCGGCATGCAGGGTACGAACAAGGTCCTCGATGGCCTCGGGCGTGTAGTTCAGCGCGCCGCGATTGGTCGAGTTGAGATAAGGCTCGCGCTGATAGCCGGTCAGGCCCTGGTTCGAACCGTCGGACCACGCCTTGATCCCGCTGAACGAGAAGCCAGGCGAATGCAGGCCCCGCTTCAGGCCCATCGATTTCCATTTTTCATAGTGCGTGGACACGAGCTGGCCCGTGTACCGAACGACAGGATCGTCCCGCATCGCACCCTTGATCAGCTCGATGTCGGCCTCGGCAAACAGGCCGCCGATGCCGCAATCGTGCAGGGCCGTGCAACCCTTTGCAGATGCATCCTCGAGGTCGGCGCGAAGGAAGCCGACAAGCTGCGCAGGCGTGGGCGAGCTCATCACCTGCACGAAAGGCTGGAACGCCGGCGGCTCTTCGAGGCGGCCTGTCAGCTCACCCGCTTCGTCACGGCCAAAGCGTCCCTGCGGCGGGTCGGGCGTGTCGCGCGTGACCTTCGCAAGCTCGAAGGCCTTGGTGTTGGCGTAGGCATTGTGCCCGTTCGACTCCAGCACGAAGACCGGCACGTCAGGCGACAGCTGGTCGAGGTCCTGCCGCGTGAAAGGCTTGCCTGGCATGATTGAGGGATCGAGCATCTTGCCCTGGATCCAGCTGCCGGGGCCTGCTTTCTTCGCCGCCTCCCGGATCTTGGTGCGCGCATCATCCATGGTCGCCGTGGTGAAGGGACCAAGGTCAAGCCACGGGCGCAGGCCGGCAAAATTGGAATGCATGTGCGGATCGACAAAGCCCGGCAGCACCGTGTAGCCGCCGAGGTTCACGACCTTCGTGCCCGGCCCCTTCAGGCCAAGGACGTCGGCCTTGCTGCCCGTCGCCACGATGCATCCGTCACGCACGGCAACGGCCTCGACGATGGTGTTCTTTGCATCCATCGTGTGGATGCGCCGCGCGAGGAAGATGGTCTCGGCCTTGCGGCTATCGGCTGCACTCGCGCCCTTGATGGCCGTTGCAGAAACGGCCGCGGCGACGAAACCGGACCCGATGCCGCGAAGGACATCGCGCCGGCCATGCAGGCTTCGCATGACCTGCATGAAATTCGCATCACAGGCGTTGCACATTCTCAGCCCTCCCTCGTTGGCCCCTTGAACCGGAGAGGCCGCATTGTTGTGGCGCCAGTTGGGATGCGTATGCAGCCGGGCGATCAATTGCGCGACGACTGTGCACCATCCCCACGGCAGTCTTGATCCTCCGGAACAGGGCGCCCCGGAGGATCACATCATGTTGCCCGAAAAGGGCCGTGTGGCAAGGTTTCAGCGCGCGTAGAGGTCGACCTGCGCGGTACGCCAGTTCAGGAAATTGTCGGCCTGGCGGAAATACAGATAGACATAGCGGATGTCATTCCGGCCACTCGACACATTGAACTCGCGCGTGCACTGCCCCTTCTTGACCTTCGAGCGCACCTGCAGATCCTGAACGCGACTGCGCCAGTAAACAACCTGCGCGTCATAGAAGCCCACGTCGGCCCCGCGCACACACAGCTTCACCCGCGAATAGCGATAATTGCCATAGGCGTTGATGATGTCCTTGTCGGCAGCCTTTCCGGCCTTTGCATAGCCAAGGCGCACCCATCCACGAATGACGTCCGACCGATAGTAGTTGCCAGGGTTCCAGCCGCTTCCGTCGTGACCGTTCCAGCCATTGCCGGGATTGTAACCGCTGCCGCCGCCGGGATTGGAGCCTCCGCTCGACCCTGAACCATAGGGCGGCCGCGAGCCCGAACCTGGGTTATAGCCACTGCCACCGCCGCCCGGATTGTAGCCGCTGCCGCCGCTGCTGCTGCTACCGCCGCCCGGATTGTAACCGCTGCCACCGCTGCTGCTGCTACCGCCGCCCGGATTGTAGCCGCTGCCACCGCTGCTGCCGCCGCTGGACGAGCCTCCGCCATGCGGGGGACGGGCTGACTTGTTCGAGGGTTGTGCCGGTGCCGGCGCCGCAGACTGCGTGGTCGCCGCCGGTTCAGTCGGCTGGCCCATGGGCGGTCTCGCCCATGCTGCAGTTGCGAGACCCGCAACCAGGGCAACAGAGGAAACAGCCGCCGCAATGGCTGTAGCGCAGGAGAAATGACTGCGTAGCGACATGGACGAATCTCCCTTTATGTCGTGCGATGACGTTTTAGTGACTGGAAACGACAGGTTCGAATGCCGCAAAA
Organism: Micropepsaceae bacterium; assembly: GCA_044375275.1. GTDB lineage: Bacteria > Pseudomonadota > Alphaproteobacteria > Micropepsales > Micropepsaceae > SZUA-430. The sequence goes on from JBILMZ010000008.1 coordinate 36,268, forward strand.
TGCTAGCATCGACACGTGCAGCTGTCCACGAAATGGATGTGGATTCAGCCGATAGCACGGGAAATGCGGGGAGATACAGTCAAACGCATGTTCGAATGAGTATTTAGGGGGCATAATGAAACCGTAGGCACATGACTTCACGCCACGTCTAGCGCTCGCCGCCAGTCCGCCTTGCAATCCAATCCGTCAGCGCGTTGATGCGAGTGTAGCGGATGTACTCGCTTTCAGCCTTGCCGGTGGCGTCGACCTTCACGCCACCTTTGACGATACCCAGAAGATGCGGCTCCGCCGAACCGATGACCCGCGTATAGATGGGACCTCCCGAGTCGCCATAGCCGGTGCGCTGCTTTGAACCCGCAACGCCGACACAGAAATCATGAGCGGGATCAAAATCCACCAAGGGACTATCGCAATGCGATGACGCGGCAACCATCGAGGAATAGGCTCTGAGCTGGGTTCCCGTGATCCCGTTTCCCAGGCCCACCGTCATCGTCGGCAAGGTCTCGACAAGCGGCGCGTCGAACACATCGACCACGGTGGCCCCGAATCGGGTCGCATCTCCGTCGAGCTCGAGCAAGGCCGCATCCACGCGCTCGCCCCCGATGCGGGCAGGCGCGAAGTGATACGACACGACCTTCAGGCGGCCTGCGAATGTGCCGTCATCACGCAGATGCACGCCCGCCTCGACGGGCCCCGGCCGCTTCGCGGATGGGACATAGGCGGGCCAGCAATGCGCCGCCGTCAGCACCCAGTTTGGCGCCACAAGCACGCCACCACAGGCATTGACCTCAGCGCCCTTCTGGCTGGGAAACGGGCTGATGCCACGGATGGAAACATAGGAGCTGAACCGGGAAACCTGAAGCGGCTCACCATTGATGATCGCGTGCGCTGGAATGCCGTTCACAAGGCTCAGGGCAAGGGCGATGAAGAATGAAACGCCAATCACGCGGCGAGCCAAGGCCCTTCGGGTTGCAGGCATCACGTCTCTTCTCCCTCTGGCATCCGCCGCAGGGACACATAAGGGCGCTCATCCGGGAGAATTGCAAGCGCCGAACGCAAGCCCTCAGGCCCGCCCCACCCGCTTGATCTCCCACTCGAGCTCGACGCCGCTCTGTGCCTTCACCCGCGCGCGGACTTCCTCGCCCAGCGCCTCGATCTCGTTGCCGCTCGCCTTCCCGTGATTGATGAGGAAGTTGCAGTGCAGCGTCGACACCTCGGCATCACCGTGCCTCAGACCCCGGCACCCAGCCGCATCGATCAGCTGCCAGGCCTTGTGACCCGGCGGGTTCTTGAAGGTCGAACCACCCGTGCGGCTGCGGATGGGCTGCGTCGCCTCGCGCGAGCGCGTGATCTCGTTCATCCGCGCCTCGATCTCGGCCTTGTCACCGGGTGTGCCCTCGAACAGGCCCTCGATGAAGATGAGATCGCTCGAAACTGCAGACTTGCGATAGGAAAACCCCATCTCGGCGTTTGAAAGAACCACCCGTTCGCCCGACCGCCTCAGCGCCACGGCTTCAACCAGCGTGTCCTTGAACTCGCGCCCATAGGCCCCCGCATTCATGCGAAGCCCGCCGCCCACGCCGCCGGGAATGCCGCGCATGAACTCAAGCCCCGCAAGCCCCGCTTCCAGCGCAGCCTTTGCCACCGCCACATCGAGGACAGCCGCACCGGCCCGCAGTCGATGCTCACCCTCACGCGCCACGTTCATGAAGCCACGCCCGAGACGGATGACAACCCCTTCAACTCCGCCATCACGCACAAGCAGGTTGGAGCCAACCCCGATGATGAGCAAAGGCACATCGGCCGGACAGCCCTTCAGGAAGGTCGCAAGGTCATCCGCATCCGCTGGAATGAACAGCACATCAGCCGGACCACCCGCCCGAAACCACGTCAGGTCCTTGATGGCCGCATTGACCGTGTAAGGCCCCTTCACGCGCGGCAGACGCGCCACCAGATCTTGCGCTTCTTGCGTCATGAATGGCACCCCCGGAAAACAGGTTCACGCGAAGGCGCGAAAGCGCGAAACACGCGAACTTGCGTTTTCGCGTACTTCGCGCTTTCGCGTCTTCGCGTGAGCTCTTTCTTCACGACGTCAGGCACTAACCTTTGGATTCCGGGAGCGCCTGCAGCTGGCCAGGCAGCATGTTCGCCCAGTTCGTGATTGAGCCCGCACCCAGGCAGACAACATAGTCACCCGACTTCGCAATCTCGGCGACGAGCTTCGGCAGCGCCTCCGGCGACGAGAGCGGCACGACCTGGCGATGGCCATGCGCCCGCATGCTCTCCACCAGCGCATCACGTGACACGCCTTCAATCGGCGCCTCACCCGCCGCATAGACATCCGCCACGACGACAGAGTCCGCACCATGGAGGCAGGTCGAGAACTCCTT
>JBILMZ010000092.1:0-12705 GCA_044375275.1 Micropepsaceae bacterium
GTCGCATCCTGCAGGTGCCCAGCCTCGATATCGTGGAGGGTGGTGGTGGCCTGCATTGCATCACCATGCAACAGCCATCCGGCACGCCACTCAAGCCCGAGAGGTTCTGACCCCATGAGACAGGTAACACTCGCAGCCACGCAGATGGCCTGTGGCGAGGACAGCCAGAAGAACGTGGACCGCGAGGAAGGTCTTGTGCGCGCGGCCCATGCCAAGGGCGCGCAGATCATTCTCGTGCAGGAGCTGTTCGAAACGCCCTATTTCTGCAAGGACCAGCTTGCGCGGCACTTCTCCCTGGCCCAGCCCTTTGAAGGAAACCCGCTGATCAAGCGGTTTTCGGCGCTGGCGCGGGAACTAGGGGTTGTGCTGCCCATTTCGTTTTTCGAGCGCGCCAATACTGCGCATTTCAACTCGCTTGCGATGATCGATGCGGATGGTTCGGTGCTGGGCCTCTATCGCAAGTCGCACATTCCTGATGGTCCCGGTTACCAGGAGAAATACTATTTCAACCCGGGAGATACGGGCTTCAAGGTGTGGAACACGCGCTTCGGCCGTGTCGGCGCGGGCATCTGCTGGGACCAGTGGTTTCCGGAATGCGCGCGTGCGATGGCGCTGATGGGAGCAGAGGTCATTTGCTATCCGACGGCGATCGGGTCAGAGCCTCCTCCTGCACCCGCTGTCGACTCGTCTGCACACTGGCGGCGCGTCATGCAGGGGCATGCGGGAGCGAACTATGTGCCGGTGATTGCCTCAAACCGGATTGGCCGGGAGGTGGGCGAGAGTTGCGAGATCACGTTCTACGGCACGTCATTCATTGCGGGGCCGACCGGCGAGATCCTCGCGGAGGCCGGGCGTGATGCCGAGGCTGTTGTCCTGGCGACCGTGGACCTGGACCAAATTGGGGAGGCACGCCGTTCATGGGGCCTGTTCCGTGACCGGCGGCCCGAACTCTATGCGCCTCTCATGACACTGGATGGGTCGCGATAGCGCCGCAGGGTCTGGCGGACCGGTGGTCGCATACCCATCTAAATGGTTTAAGAACGCCGGAACTCAGGACCATGCCTAAAGACCTCTACACGGTGCTGGGCGTCTCGAAGACGGCCAGCGCGGAAGACGTGAAAAGCGCCTATCGCGCGCTCGTCAAGCAACTCCATCCGGACCTGCATCCGGGAGACCAGAAGCGCGGAGAGCGCTTCAGGGAGGTCGCCTCTGCCTATGAAATTCTCGGGGATGAAGAGAAGCGTCGGAAGTACGATAATGGCGAGATCGACGCCGATGGCCAGCAGGCGCCCGGCGGGCAATACTATCGGGACTTCGCCAATCGCGGTGGCGCGCGGCAGTATCAGTCACAAGCCGGTTTCGAAGACCTTGGTGACGTGTCGGACCTGTTTTCTGATCTCTTCGGCCAGGGTGGGCGCGTGAGGAACGGGCGCGGACGCAATGTCAGCTACAAGCTTGACGTTGATTTTCTTACTGCTGCCAATGGCGGGCAAACCCGGATCAACCTTCCGGATGGCAAGCCGCTCAATGTGGCGATTCCCGAAGGCGTGACGGATGGCCAGGTGCTGCGCCTGAAGGGGCTCGGTGAGCCGGGGCAAGGCACCGCACAGGCTGGCGATGCGCTGATCGAAGTGCACGTCAAGCCTCACCCCCAGTTTGTGCGACAGGGAGACGATGTGCTGCATGAGCTCGCAGTCTCGATCGATGAGGCCGTTCTGGGTGCGAAAATCGAGGTTCCGACCATCAAGGGACGTGTGGCTGTCGTCGTTCCCAAGGGCGCGTCTTCGGGGCAGGTGCTGAGGCTCAAGGGCAAGGGATTGAAGAACCGTGCCGGCGGGCACGGCGACCAGTTGATGAAGCTCAAGGTGGTCCTGCCGAAAGTCATAGACATTGAACTTGAGACGTTCATGAAAGGCTGGCAGGAGCGGAACGCCTACAATCCGAGGTCGGACGTGTCATGATGATCATCCTCAGAGAAGACGAACTTGTGGCCCGCATTCCGGACCTGTTGCCCGGCCGTTTGCACCGGTGGATCAGGCTGGGTTGGGTAAGGCCTGAGCGCGTGGAAGGCCTGCCTGTCTATCGTGAGGCTGATGTCGCGCGGGTGCGCCTGCTGCGAGACCTCGAAAGCGGAGCCGAGTTCGACGAGGATACGGTGGTGTTGATCCTGTCCCTGCTGGATCAGGTCCACGGCCTGCGTCATGAATTGAGATCACTGGCGGCTGCTGTTGACGGGCAGCCTGCGGAGATCAGGGAGCGGATCAGGCTCGCGTATCACAGGATCGCCGATGCGGATTGACGCGTCCACGCCGTCCCCAGATAGTCGGGCCTGACGTCTTGCAGGGCAGGCGCGCATGGCGCTGTCCATCGGAAAGAGAAACAGAATGAACCCGTCGCATCTTGCCCGTTGGCACGGCTACATCAAATCCCATGACGAAAAGACCCTCTGGGACATGCTTCACCCTGACGTTGTCTTCGAGAGCCCTGTTGTCCACACGCCGCAGAAGGGGCGAGAGATCACGTTCCAGTACCTGAAGGCCGCGTTTCTTGTGCTGGGCGGGCCCGGTTTCCACTATGTCGGCGAATGGCAGAACGACAGCGGCGTGATCCTGGAGTTCGTCGACGAGATCGATGGAATCAGGCTCAATGGCATCGACATGATTACCTGGAACGATACCGGACAGATCACGCACTTCAAGGTCATGGTCCGCCCGCTCAAGGCCATGAACATGCTGCACCAGATGATGGGATCGCAACTTGCGAAGGGGTGAGCGTTTACTCAACTCCTCCTTGATTTGCTGCGGTGCGAGAGCGGGAATGGTGCCGCAGGGGGCGATGACAAGGTGTTGACCGCTGCGTGATCCCCTCGCGCTTTGATTGGCGGGCGTGCTATGCGTCGCCCCAATATCTTGCTTCAATGAGGGAATATTCATGCGAAATCTGAAGGCTGCACTGCTGCTTGGCTGTGCGATGCTGGTGTGGAGTTGTGGTGGCGGCTCGAGCCCGTCCGGCAGCGCGACGCCGGAAGAGGCCGACAAGTTTGTCGAAGGCCTGAATGCGGACCTGCGGAAAATGCTGCCGTACCAAAGCTCTGCGGCGTGGCTGCAGGCGACGTATATCACGGACGATTCCCAGATGATCGCCTCGCGGGCCAGCGAAGAGTATCTGGCCTGGCAGTCGCGCAAGGTGGAAGAGGCCAAGCGCTTCAACGACGTGAAGGGCCTGAAGCCTGAAACGGCGCGCGCGCTCATGCTGCTGAAGAACGTGTCGGCGCCGGCGCCGAGCGATCCGGCATTGCAGGCGGAGCTGGCCAAGATCCTGTCAAAGATGGAGGCTAACTACGGGTCGGCGAAGTGGTGCCGCGCGGAGAATGATTGCCTCAATCTCACGGAGATCGAGAAGATCATCAACAATCCGGACGAAAAGCCTGAAGTGCGCGCCGCGGCCTGGAAGGGCTGGCAGGAGACTGCGCGCGTGATCCGCAAGGACTACCAGCGTTTCGTCGAGATCGTGAACACTGGCGCCAAGGAAATGGGCTTTGCCGATGCGGGTGAAGTCTGGCGTGGCGGATATGACATGGCCCCGGATGCCTTCGGCCAGGAGACGGAGCGGCTCTGGACGCAGGTCAAGCCGCTTTACGAGCAGCTGCATTGCTATGTCCGTGGCAAGCTGAACACGAAATATGGTGATGCGATCGTGCCGAAGGACGGCAAGATCCCGTCCCACCTGCTCGGCAACATGTGGGCGCAGCAGTGGTCGAACATCTATCCGCTTGTCGAGCCCTACAAGGGTGTCGCGAGCCTTGATGTTTCGAGTTCGCTGGTGAAGCTGCGGGAGCAGGAGTTCACCCGCCTGAAGGCCGAGAACCCGAAGGCGAAGACGCCGGTCGAGATCGCAGAGCTGTCCTACAAGGCTGATGCGGCCACCTCGGTGAAGATGACGAAGATAGCCGAGGACTTCTATGTCTCCCTCGGCATGCAGAAGCTGCCGGAGTCCTTCTGGCAGAAGTCGCTGCTGACGCGTCCGCGTGACCGTGATGTCGTTTGCCATGCCAGTGCGTGGGACATGAACATGCAGGGCGACGTGCGCATCAAGCAGTGCATCGAGCCGGATGAGGACTCGCTCACCACGATCCACCATGAGCTCGGGCACATCTACTATGACCTGAGCTACAATCCGCAGCCGCCGATGTTCCAGTCCGGTGCGCATGACGGTTTCCATGAGGCAATCGGCGATACGATCACGCTTTCGCTCACGCCGACGCACCTGAACAAGATTGGGCTGGTTCCGACCCAGAACGAGGACCCCAAGGCGGTCGTGAACTCACAGATGAAGTGGGCGCTCGACAAGATCGTCTTCCTGCCGTGGGGCAAGCTCGTTGACCAGTGGCGCTGGAAGGTCTTCAGCGGCGAAGTGAAGCCGGAGCAGTACAATGCGGCCTGGTGGGACCTGCGCGAGAACTACCAGGGTGTGTCTGCACCGGTGTCACGCAGCGAAGAGGATTTCGATCCGGGCGCGAAGTATCACATTCCCGGCAACACGCCCTATACACGCTACTTCCTGGCGTTCGTGCTGCAGTTCCAGTTCCAGAAGGCGCTCTGCGAGGCCTCTGGCCACAAGGGCCCGCTGCACGAGTGCGATGTCTATGGCAACAAGGAAGCAGGAAAGAAGTTGATGGACATGCTGGCGGCCGGTGCTTCCAAGCCGTGGCCGGAGACGCTCCAGACGCTGACGGGTGGCAAGGAAATGGATGGCTCGGCGCTGATCGAGTACTTCCAGCCGCTCATGGGCTACCTCAAGGAGCAGAACCAGGGTGCAACCTGCGGCTGGGGCGGCAAGTAAGTCCAGCCAGGGATCATGATCAGGAGGCCGCCGGATCGCCCGGCGGCCTTTTTGTATCAGCGGGGTGCCGGATTTTCGCGCGTGGCGATTGTCTGCAGGTAGTCCAGGAAGCTGTCGGCTTCGGCGGCGGTCAGCTTCATCGGAGGGATCTGCACATCCGCCTTGTCATGTTCGACGATGATGCCGACTAGCAGCGCCTGTCGCAGCTGGTCGCGGCTCCAGCGCTGTCCCAGATTGCGAAAGGCTTGGGCGCCGGGGTAGGGGCTTTGTCCCGTCTTGCCGACGGCGTGGCATTTCGCACAACGCTGCTCGATCAGGGACTCTCCCACGCTTTTCGTTTCGATGGAGCGGAGATAGGCGATCAGGCTGTCGACGGCTTCCGGGCGGAACTGGAATTGCGGCATGGGGTCGTGCGAGACGCGCATGCCTTCCGCGAGTTCGGTCCGCAGCATGTTCTCGTCGTAGCGGCTGAGAACCGTGCGGAAGGTCGGGGCCTTCGGATTGGGGCTGGTGCCCGTGGGTCCGATGGCGTGGCAGGTCGCGCAATTGCCCTGGGCGAGCGCGCGTCCATCCTCGATCTGAGCCCGGTTCTGGTCATCGAGGCCGGGGCCCGAGAGGGTGTCGCCATCGTCCATGCAGGCGCAAAGGAGCAAGGCTGGCAGCATGGCGAGTGCATGGCGGAACTTCATGGTCCTGACCCCTGTTTGTGGCGCTGTCGCGTCCTAGTGAGGCTGAATGCCACTCCTGACGGCGGGCCGCCACCAGAAAGTGCACGAATCCCGCACTTTTCGAATTGACGCAAATCAAGTGCCGGGCGGCCGCGCAGTGTTAGGCCTTGTCCATCATGATGGCATTCCGCCAAATCCGCGCCCTGGTTCTGGCTGCGTCCGCGCTGGCGCTGGCGTCGCGCGCGGCGTTTCCGGTGCATATGCTGCTGCCCGGGGCGGATGGCATCGTCTACGTGGCGCTTTGCACGGCTACCGGGATCAAGCAGGTCCCGGTTCGAAAGGATGGCTCTGACCGTGGGTCGCAGGAGCCGTCAGCCGGCATGCAAGGGTGCGCCCATTTCCTTTGTGCAGCCTCGGTTCCCGTCTCTGCGTCGGTTCGCCTGCCGGAAGTCCGATGGCAGCACTCGCTCGTGGCTGAAGTGGCCCGAACCGTTCCCGTTGTCGCGCTCTCCGACTTTGCCTATGCGCGCGGTCCACCGCCTGCTCAGGACGGAACATTTGCCTGATTTCAGGAGCCGTCCGCCTTGAGCGAGCGGCCTTTTTTTATGGCTGCGGCACCATATTTTTCCCGCACCTTGTCCATCGCGCGCTCGGCTGCGCCCTTGCGGGTGCCTGACGTGTCGATGAGATCGGCTTCGTCGCACTGGGTTTCCGGCACGAGATCGGAGATACCGATGCCGATCAGCCGATAATGTGTCCCTGTCGCTTCCTCTGCCAGCAAGGCTGCGCCTGTTTCGTAGATCCGGTGGGCGAGCTGCGTCGGACGCTCCAGCGTCATTCGTCGCGTGATGATGCGAAAGGTCGATGTCTTGAGTTTCAGCTGAACGACGTTGCCGCCCATCGCTGATGCCTTCGCGCGTGCGGACACTTTTTCGCTGAGGGACCAGAGCACCGTGCCCAGCGTCTCGCGGTCGGCGAGGTCCTTCTCCAGCGTGGTTTCGGCAGAGATGCCCTTTGCCGGAGAGCGCGGTTCGATGCGTCGCCGGTCGTCGGCATTGGCCAGTTGCCAGATCCAGAGGCCGGTGTTGCCGAACTTCGCGGTCAGTTCACGCACATGGCGGCGCCTGACGTCTCCGATGGTGAACAGGCCCTCACGTGCCAGGGACTGCGCGAACACACGACCGACGCCGGGAAGCAGGGTCACTGGTCGCGGCTCGAGGAAGGCCACGGCCTCGGCCTTCCCGATCATGCGGAAGCCGCGGGGCTTGTCGATTTCGGATGCGATCTTCGCAAGGAACTTGTTGAAGCTGAGCCCGATGGAGACGGTTATTCCGATCTGCTCCTCGATGCGCCGCGAGAGTTTGGCCAGCGTTTGTGCGGGGACCGCCTTGTGCAGGCGCTCCGTGCCGGTCAGGTCGAGGAATGCCTCGTCGAGGGAAAGCGGTTCCACGAGCGGTGTCATCTCGAGCATCAGGTCCTTCACCTGGCGGGATGCGGCTGCGTATTTCTGCATGTCGGGCCGAATGACAACGGCGTGCGGGCAGGCCTCCAGCGCCTTGAACATCGGCATGGCGGACTTCACGCCAAAGGTTCGCGCGACATAGCAGCAGGTCGCGACAACGCCGCGCTTTCCGCCGCCCACGATGACCGGCTTGTCGGCGAGGGCAGGGTTGTCCCGCTTTTCGATGGAGGCATAGAAGGCGTCGCAATCGATGTGGGCGATCGACAGGCTTTCAAGTTCGTCGTGTTGCATCATGCGCGGGCTGCGACAGGTTGGACAGCGGCGCGGTGCCGGCGATCCGATACTGCTGAAGCAGTCCCTGCACAGGGCGCTCATCGCTACTCCCGCACCCCGCGAATGGCCTGCCTGATCCAGGGGGCTGCCTCGGGCCAGGTGTCGATGCGTGCATGGGCATGCGGGCTTGGCGGGACGAGACTTGCCAGTCGCGCATCGGCGACAAAGTGAAGACGCTGCACGTGAGGCGTTACGCTCGCCACCGATGCGTGGTGCGGCGGCAGATCGTCTATGAACACCACGGGGGCGCGCATGTCCGCGATCAGGGGCAGGATTACATTCCCCTTCGGACCGCTCCCGGCCATCACGGGATACTCCATGCCATGGCCTGCCAGATTGGCTGCGCGGGCCTCGCGGGCGCTGGCGGGCAGGTTGGACAGGATGATGATCTGGGCGTCGGCCTGCAGGCCTGCAAGTGCCTCAGCGGCACCCGGGACCGGTTCCAGGATCGCCGTGTCGGCGGCAAAGAATTCGTCGATCAGGCGTGTCACACGCTCGTCTGCGACCGCCTTGCCGTCGCGATGCCGGACATTGCCATGGATGCGAAAGGACTGAAGGTCGAGGTGAAGCTCCTGACGGGCGAGAAAGCGCTCGAGGCCCTTGATGAACTCGACGAGTACTTCGTCGGCGTCGCAGATGACGAGCGGCCTGTGCGGGTCGATGCGGATCGTGCCTACCATGCCATGGATCCGTTCGGATCGAGCGTGGCGCAGGCCTGCAGGAGCTGTCCTGGTTTCAGGTTTTCGGCCTCTGAAAACTCGCGTGCGAGTGATTCGTCTTCTGCCAGGAACGAGAGGGCGGCCGAGAGAATCGACGGATCCGATGCTCGGGCCTGCAGATCGTCCACGTCAAGTCCGCTTGCGGTTAAGAATCGCTGAACGTCAGAGGAGCGATTTGCGAGGAAAATCAAAGCCCGTTCGGAGATATCCAGTGCATGCGTGCGCTTCATGTATGAACCTGTCCCATTTTGAACAGCTTTGGTTGCAATTCTTCGCTGTCTTTGCGGTAATCCGAAAAGCTTATTTAACATTGTTCAGGTGAAATATGACCCGAAAAACAAGCACCTTCCCAAGGGGGTGCGGATGACTGGGGCGCCGAAAGCAGAGATGGGGGAAAAACAACCTCATCCGGAGAGCACAATGGACGCGAGTGCAAAGACAGTTCTGATCGTTGAAGACAACGAACTGAATATGAAGCTGTTCCATGACCTGCTCGATGCACATGGGTACAGGACAATCCAGACGCGTGATGGGCTGGAAGCTCTCGATCTGGCGCGCAAGCACGCGCCGGACCTGATCCTCATGGATATCCAGCTGCCGGAAGTATCGGGCCTCGAAGTCACCAAGTGGCTCAAGGAAGACGACAAGCTGAAACAGATCCCGGTCATAGCCGTCACCGCCTTTGCGATGAAGGGCGATGAGGAGAAAATCCGTCAGGGCGGGTGCGAGGCGTATATCTCGAAACCCATTTCGGTCATGCACTTCCTGGAGACGATCCGCAAGTTCCTGCGCTAGAGAGAAAAAAATCCCATGACCGCGCGCGTCCTTGTCGTCGACGATATCCCTGCCAACGTCAAACTTCTCGAAGCCAAGCTTGGTGCCGAGTACTTTGATGTGGTGACTGCGAACTCCGGTGAGCAGGCGCTGGCGCAGATCGAGAAAGAGCTTCCCGATATCGTCCTTCTGGACGTGATGATGCCCGGCATGGACGGCTTCGAAGTCTGTCGCCGGATCAAGGCGAACCCGGCGTCGGCGCACTTGCCCGTTGTCATGGTGACAGCGCTTGACCAGGTGTCCGACAGGATCCAGGGCCTTGAGGCTGGTGCCGATGATTTCCTGACCAAGCCCGTGAACGATGTGGCGCTCTTCGCTCGCGTTCGCAGCCTGGTCCGCCTGAAGACCATGGTCGACGAACTGCGCCTTCGCCAGGCGACCGGCGAGAGCATGGGGCTGGGCGAGTCACCCGACAAATCCTTCAGCGAGGCGCTGGGTCGCGGACGCGTCCTGATCGTGGAAGACCGCGAACAGAACGCCGCGCGCATGAGCGAGACGCTGTCAGCAGAACACGATGTGGACATCGTTCCGCAGACCACCGAGGCGATCATCCGGGCCAAGGGTGGTGACTATGACCTTGTGATTGCGAGCCTGTCGCTGGACAAGCAGGACGGCCTGCGCTTCTGCGCGACGCTGCGCAGCCTTGATGCCACGCGGCAGACGCCGATCCTCACGCTTGTCGACGAGGGCGACCTGAAGCGCATGGTTCGCGCGCTCGACATTGGCGTGAACGACTATCTGATGCGGCCGGTCGAACGGAACGAGCTTGTGGCGCGGGTGCGCACGCAGCTGCGGCGGAAGAAGTATGCTGATCGTCTCAAGCATTCGCTCCAGCTCAGCCTGGAACTGGCCATCACGGACCAGCTCACGGGCCTGTTCAACCGTCGCTACATGTCGCGCCATCTCAATACGCTGCTGTCGGAAGGAGCCAAGCCGGTCTCTTTCCTCATGCTAGATGTCGACTTCTTCAAGCAGATCAATGACAGCTATGGGCACGATGTCGGTGACGAGGTGCTGCGGGAGTTTGCAAACCGGATCTCGGCCAACGTTCGCGGCATTGACCTGGCGTGCCGGTTCGGCGGCGAGGAGTTTGTCGTGGTGATGCCCGACACCGACCTCAGCTTTGCCTACATGGTGGCCGAGCGCCTGCGCCAGTCCGTCGCCGATGCGCCATTCATGGTCAGCGCGACGTCCAAGCAGGTACCAGTGACGATTTCGATCGGTGTTGCTTCAAGCAGCAATGGCGATACGCCCGAGGTTCTGCTCAAGCGAGCAGACCAAGCGCTTTACCGGGCAAAGCGTGATGGCAGGAACCGTGTTGTGGCAGATGCAGCCTGAGCGGCTGATTACTTGATCTTGCCTTCGACGTATTCAACATGCTTGCGGATGACCGGGTCGTACTTACGAACCTTGAACTTGTCGGTCATCGTGCGCGAGTTCTTCTTCGCCACGTAGAAATGCCCCGTACCTGCCGAAGAATTCAGGCGGATCTTGATTGTTGTTGGTTTCGCCATGGTCGTCTCGCGTCAGGTTCAGTGGTCGTCAAAATGAAGGCGTGCAACCTACTCATTCAGGGGGGGATGTCAACTGCCCGGGCGGGCGCGGAAAGGTCGCGGCCCTGTAGACCGTCAGCGCCACAAAAATCGCAGGAATGAGCGCCAAAACCAGAACCAGCCCATGCGGGTTCCAGAGGTCCATGGCCAATCCCCCCGTGGATGGCCCTACCATCGTCCCCAGGGCGTAAAGGATAGCATAGGCGGAGTTGGCCGAGGCCAGGGCGGCCCCCCGGTAGCTTGCCCCCAGGTGGGCGAGGCCGACGGCATAGATGGAAGAGATGGCTCCTCCCCACATCAGGACCAGGGCAAGTTCCCAGTAGCTGATCGAGCGGACCAGGGGCAGGAGCGAGGCTGCCAGGATGCAGACGAGTCCACACCCAGCCATGACATGGCGCCGGTCGGTCTTGTCGGCCAGCCAGCCGGCGAAGGGAACCAGGAGCATGTTTCCAACGCCCAGAGCTGCAATGAGCAGGGTGGCATCCGTTTCGGGAGCGCCTTGCCTGACCGCATAAATCGTCAGGAATGCGCCAGCGCACGCTTCCACGGCGCCGTAGCAGACGGCGGCTGCTGCGGCTGAAGGTGAGGAGAAAACGAAGCCGAACATTGCCCCCGCCTTGGCAGGCTCGATCGTTGGCACAAGGCGCTGCTGGACGATCAGCAGCGGGATCATCGCCGTGACCATGGTTGCCGCGCCGGCGATGAAGGGGGCCCAGCCGCGCGTTCCCAAGTACTGGATGATGAGCGGTCCGAGAGCAAAGCCCGCCGAGAAGATGGCGGTGTAAATGGCAATCAGCCGTCCGCGCATGTGATCAGGCGAAACCTGGTTGATCCAGACCTCACTGGCCACGAAGAGGCCCTGAAGGGCCGCATTCATCACGAACCGGAACAGGAACCAGAAGATGAGCGTGTCCGCGGCGCGGAATCCGAGCAGTGCCAGGGCGGCGATCACGTAGCAGATGATCAGGAAGCGCGCCGTTCCAAACCGCGCGGCAAGGGCCGGGATGAAGGGCGTGATGATGATCATCGCAACGGCGCCGGCCATCGCGTTGGCGCCGTTGAGCGTTGCGGAAACTCCGCTCCGTTCAAGCAGAAGGGAGAACAGGGGCAGAGACAGCCCCATTCCCAGTCCGTTTGCAAAGATGCACGCGTACACCGCGCCCAGGCTCATCATCAGGTCGCGCCGGGGCAAGCCGCCGGCATTCATGATGGCTTGAGCGGCTTGTTTCGGCGATAGCGGAAGAACGGGGTCTCCCGCTCGGTGCCGGCGTGCATGGATGCGAGTTCGTCGAGCACGAAACGCGTCACGTCGACGACCTGGAATTCCCTGGCCGCGTGCAACGGGTACCAGTCGAGTGCGAGGAGTTCGCCGTTGCTGCGCAGGGTGCCGGTTGCGTCCTCGCCGTCGGCCAGAAAGAAGCGCGCATGAAAGCGAACGGGAGCGGATGTCGGCGTGATGGCGCGACCCAGAAACCTGAGCCGGTCATGGGCCGGTGCCAGTCCTGCGCTTGCAAAGTCCGCCCAGGTTCCGTCGCTGGTTCCGGGGTGTCCTGACGTTGCCAGAAGGAGGCCGGTCTCTTCGTAGGTTTCGCGAATGGCTGTCGTGGCCAGGCCCTGTGCCAGAAGCTTCGTGCAACCGCCACGGCTGCACAGATCCTCAAGCGTCCGTTCGCTCAGCGGCGTGCCGGGCGCCACGCGGCTGTCGGCGAGGTCGTGGCGACCTCCCGGGAACACATACATTTCGGGAAACACGGCGCGCGCGGGTCTTCGTCCCATGAGCACGTGCACATCGTCCCCGATGCGCCGCGTGAGCACGAGCGAGGCGGCATGCCTTGGTTTTACGGGCTTCTTTTCCATGCCGCACGCTACCTTGAACCTGACAGGTCCGGTTTAGACGACCTGCAGGTGTCAAGGCAATGCGGCGGCGGTCACCGTCAGATGCAGACGCTGGCGAGCGGCGGCATTCCGTTGAAGGCAACGCTGGAATAGGTGGTTGTGTAGGCTCCCGTTGACAGGATCAGCACCCGGTCTCCCGCTTTCAGGGCACAGGGAAGCTGATAGTCCGCCTTTTCGTAGAGGATGTCAGCGCTGTCACAGGTGGGACCGGCCAGGATCGACGACACGGTGGGGCCGCCGTCGTGGGGTGTCACGATACGGTACTTGATGGCTTCATCCATCGTTTCGATGAGGCCGTGAAACTTGCCGACGTCGAGATAGACCCAGCGGCGCCCGTCCGTGCCGCCCTTGTTCGACACAAGTACGACTTCCGCCTCGATCACGCCGGCATCACCGAC
>JBILMZ010000283.1:0-3591 GCA_044375275.1 Micropepsaceae bacterium
GACGCTCTGGAACTCGCTCACGATCACCGGCATCATCGAGGCGCGTGGCAAGGCGCTGTGCGACGCGCAGGCGCCAGACTTCCAGAAGATCATCGTCGAGGACATCTCGGCCACCGCCACGGGCCATCTGAACAAGGGCCTGCTCTATGCGCACGGGCTGGACGAAGGCGGCAATCGGGAAGGCGGCGAGGGTGGTCACGACGACATGTGGTTCGCCGTGCGCGACGCGCTGTTCGGCAAGGATGCCTACCCGCTGCCGGAAGTCCCCGCCAGCATTGGCCGCCCCGAGATCGGCCGCCTCATGCCGCAAGTCGACAAGGCCTATGAGGACTGGATCCTGCTGCTGATGAACGTGCTGATGATCGAGGTGCGCGCTGAATCGTTCTTCTCGTTCTGCGTCGACATCATGCGTTCGCCCGACGTCTTCCGCGATCGCCGCGCGGCGGCCGATCACGCCGCAGAAATCGTGGAGCGCATCCGCACGGATGAAGCCATCCACGTCGCCTATCTCCAGGCCTTCGTGTCCGAGATGCGCAGCTTCACCATTCGCACGCTGGACGGAAAGCAGATCAGCGGCGCCTCGATGATCGACCCGATCTGGGAAGGCATGATCCACTGGCACTCGGTCACGCAGGCCGACTTCGGACGCGAGCAGTCGCGCAGCGCCATCGAGGTCCGCATGGCGAAGCTTCCCACCGGCCACGAACTCCTCAAGAAATTTGACTCACTCGAACAGAAGGTCGCTGCGTAGCCGCGTGGGTGCCGGTAAGCCGGGCGGGCCCGACACAGTCCGCCTGTTTCCGCCATTTCGGCGATTCCCTTGCCTGCGTCTCGAAAAGACCCCATTTAAGTTCCTGTTAAGCGGCCGTGATAGGTTTGCGACCAGTCGCGGCCTGAGTCGCCAAGGGAGAAGATTGAAATGGAAGGTTACGGAATGTGGATCGTGCTGGGCGTTGTCGTCCTGCTCGTGGTCTGGATCATTTCGATCTACAACGGCCTCGTCGCGCTGCGCCAGCGCGCCAACCAGTCCTTCGCCGACATCGACGTGCAGCTCAAGCAGCGCCACGACTTGATTCCGAACCTGGTCGAGACCGTCAAGGGCTACGCCTCGCACGAGAAGAGCACGTTCGATGCGGTCATCCAGGCGCGCAACGCCGCCATGTCGGCCCACGGCCCGGCCGCTCAGGCACAGGCAGAAAATGCGCTCTCCGGCACGTTGCGCCAGCTCTTCGCCCTGTCGGAAGCCTATCCTGACCTCAAGGCCAGCGCGAATTTCCAGCAATTGCAGCGCGACCTGAGCGACGTCGAGAACAAGCTGTCGGCTGCCCGACGCTTCTTCAATAACGCCGTCTCCGAACTCAATGCCGCGATCGAGTCTTTCCCGGCGGTGCTGTTCTCGCGCTCTCTCGGCTTCACGCACAAGGAATTCTTCGACGTGGGCGATGCCGACCGCAAGACGCTCGACGCCCCGCCGCAGGTAAAGTTCTGACACCGCGCACAGGCCGCAGGGCATGAGCAATGCTTACGGCCTGTATGGCCACATTCGCGCAAATCGGACCAGGTCCACGATCCTCGTCGTGGGCCTGTTCATTCTCATCTATCTGCTGGTCTTTGCCTTCACGCTCGCCTTCAATGGCGTGGTGATGGGCGGAGAGGATCTGGAAACCATCCTCAGCGAAACCTGGGTCCAGTTCTTCTACATGTTGCCGTTCTCGACCCTGGGCGGGGCGCTCTGGGTGCTGATCGGCTACAAGTTCCACCAGCGCATGATCGACATGTCGACAGGTGCGAAGGACGTGAGCCGGGACGAAGAGCCCGATCTCTACAATACACTTGAAAACCTCTGCATCTCGCGCGGCATTCCGATGCCAAAGCTCCAGGTCATGGAGACCGACGTGCTCAACGCCTATGCGTCAGGCATGAACGAGAAGCAGTACCGAATTGCCGTCACGCGCGGACTGATGAACACGCTCGACCGCGAGGAAATGGAAGCCGTCCTCGGTCACGAGCTGACCCACATCCGCAACGGGGACGTCCGCCTTATGGTGGTCGCCGTGGTGATCGCCGGCATCATCACGCTGGCAGGTGAGATGGTGTTCCGGTCCCTGCGCCACATGCGCATGGGGTCGTCTTCTTCATCCGGCGGCAACAAAAAGGGTGGCGGCGCCATCGCGATCCTCATTGCGGTCGTGATCATCGCGGTTGCCTGGTTCCTGTCGCTCGTGATCCGCTTTGCCCTCTCGCGTTCGAGGGAGTACCTGGCCGACGCCGGCGCCGTGGAACTCACCAAGAACCCGGACGCCATGATCCGCGCCTTGCGTAAAATTGAAGGCAAATCCGAAATGCCTGCGGTGCCTTCCGGAATCATGGAAATGTGCATCGACAATCAGAAGAACTCCATTGCCGACCTGTTTGCCACCCATCCAAGCATTGCGCGCCGCGTCGGGAAACTTGTGGCGGTTGCCGGCGGACAGGAGGGCGTACCCACGCCTAATTCTCCTTCGACGTAAGGAATTTGAAGGCCTTTCCGATAAAATAGAACATCACCGCCATGACCATGGTGGCGATGGTTGTCTTGCCCCACGGCAGGCCCAGCCCGCCGAAGAGTTCGACCCAGAAGCGCCAGAGATTGTAGAACGGGTTGTCCATGACTGTTTCTCCCATGTGTGTCCGTCGTCACAGGAAAATACGCCGAACCCGCAAACGCTTTTCCAACGCGCGCGCTTCGAATTGATTCAAGTCAGGACAGAATTTTCATCGTCGCGATTTGAACTAAATCAAATCACGCCGCAGCGGTCTCATCCCCGGATTTCAGCCACGCTTCAAGATCGGCAATCGCGCGGCGCGACATCGCCTGCTTTTTTGCACGCCCGCGCTCCTTGCCCTTGACGCCCGGCGGCGGTTCCATGTCGGGGAAGAGCCCGTAGTTCACGTTCATCGGCTGGAAGGTCTTCGCATCCGCATTGCCCGTGATGTGCGCGATCAGCGCGCCCAGCGCCGTCGTGCGTGGCGGCGGCGTGCTCGCGCGCCCCAGTCGCTCGGCAGCCGCAAAGCGTCCGGCAAGTAGGCCAATGGCCGAACTTTCGACATAGCCCTCCACGCCAGTCATTTGCCCGGCAAAGCGCAGGCGCGGCTGCACCTTCAGGCGAAGCGACGGATCAAGCACCTTGGGTGACTGGATGAACGTATTGCGATGCAGGCCGCCCAGCCGCGCGAACTGCGCATCCTCGAGCCCCGGGATCGTGCGGAAGATGCGCGATTGCTCGCCATGCTTCAGCTTCGTCTGGAAGCCGACCATGTTGTAAAGTGTCCCCAGCGCATTGTCCTGGCGCAGCTGCACCACGGCGTAGGGGCGGCGGGTGGTATGCGGATCCGTGAGGCCCACCGGCTTCATCGGCCCGAAGCGCAGTGTCTCGGGCCCGCGCTCGGCCATGACTTCGATCGGCAGGCAGGCTTCGAAATAGGGCGTGTTCTTTTCCCACTCCTTGAAGTCGGCCTTCTCGCCGGCCAGCAGCGCCGCGATGAAGTCTTCGTACTGCGTCTTGTCCATCGCGCAGTTGATGTAGTCTGCGCCGTCGCCGCCAGGCCCGG
>JBILMZ010000343.1:0-3591 GCA_044375275.1 Micropepsaceae bacterium
AGCGCGGTTGTCACGTTGCCGGAGACGCCCAGGCGGACCATGCCACTGACCAGCATGAAGATGATGGCCGCCCCCATCATGGCCCGCGCAATCGTCCCGCGCCCACCAGCCAGGCTGATGCCACCCAGCACGACCGCAGCCAGTGCATTGATCTCCCAGCCCAGGCCCGTGTCGGTGCCCGAGCTGTTCTGCCGAGCGGCGTAGAAGACGCCTGCAAGCGCCGCCAGGGCGCCCGAGATCACATAGGCGGAGAACAGCGTGCGCTTGACGTTGACACCCGCATGGCGGGCTGCCTTGCGGCTGGAGCCAACAGCCATGATGTGCACACCGGGCCGAAAGCGCGTGAGGAAGAAGTGCGTGCAAATCGCCACCACCAGCAGGGCGGCCATGTTGGTGGGAACGCCCAGGACTGAACCGGCACCCAGAAAGTCCCACACAGGGCTGTTGGGCGCCACACTGGCCAATTCGTCCGTCGAGGCCGCCGTGAGCTTGTTGTAGAGCGCCCGCAGCACGATGAGCGTCACCAGCGTGGTCAGGAACGGGCGCGTGCGGCCGTACGCAATCAGCGCGCCATTGACCGCACCCACCGAAGCGCCGAAGAGCACGACGCCGACAACCACCAGCGGCAAGGGAACGTCCTTGACCAGGTAGAAGTACAGAGTCAGAAAGTTCGCCATGGCGAACACCGAGCCGACCGACAGGTCGATACCGCCCGAGAGAACGGTCACCGCCATCGCTGCGGCAACCATGGCTTGCTCGGCAAAGCTCAGGGAAAGCTGGCGCAAGCTGGACTGGGTGGCGAAATCGGGTATCAGCACGGCGAAGGCCGTAAACACCGCGATCGTCAACAGGAACGGAATCACAGGTTCCATCCACCGCTTCTCGAGCAGTTCGCCCAGGAAGACTTGTGGCGAATGTCGGTGCCAGAGACGCTGGAGGTTTCTCATAGCGGGCATCACTGTTGGAGGAGAGGTGTCGTCACACGGCCCCAGACACCCGCCCTCGCGCCCCGAAGGACGCAAGGGCACTCGATGGCGACAGGCTCCGGCGGGGGTGGACTACTTGCCCGCGGGCTTTGGCACGGTGAAGCAGTACTGCCGGTCCGCCTTGCTCTTCACCCAGGACGGGCTGGTGTACAGCGCTATGCGGTTGGTCCCGGGCTTGTCGCCGCTTTGGAGCAATGCCAGGGTCGCAGAGACGATGGAAATGCCCTGGGTGTCGGCGCGATAGGACAGGTTCTTGTGGAACAGTCCCTGCTCGAGCATGTCGCAATCAGCGGGTTGTCCGTCGCTCGCAACCCAGATCTTGACCTTGCCGGTCCTTCCAGCGGCCTTGACCGCCTGGGCCGCACCGGCCGTCTGCGGGCCCCACACGCTCAGGATGCCGCACAGGTTCTGATTTTGCTGGAGGATGGTGGTGGTGACCTCGCCAGCCTTGTTGGCGTCCCAGTTGGTGGGTTGCGACGAGACCACCTTCATCGACTTGTCGGCGTTGAACACCTCCATCGCGCCGCGCTTCATGTCCAGGGAATAGGCTGCGGTGGCCTCGCCCTCCAGGATCGCGACCTGTCCCGAACCCTTGCCACCGCCGCACTCGGCGACCACATCCCTCGCCAGGCGCCTGCCCAGGTCGCGAGCATCCACGCCGACGTAGGCATCGGTGAGTTGGTTCGAGGCCATGTTCACCTGGATCACGTAGATGCCGGCGTCCATCGCACGCTTCAGTTCGCGTGCCAGCAGGGTGACATTGGGGTTCTGCACGATCAGCACATCGGGCTTCTCGTTGATGAACTGGCTCACCATCTGCAGTTGGACGTCGGACTTGAAGTTCGCGTCCCGGGTGACGAACTGGATGCCGAAGTCATCGAAGTGCGCCTTCATGTTGCGCGTCCACTCCGACTCCAGCACGCCCATCCACACCGGTGCCCAGGCCACCTTCTTGCCCTTGAGCGCCTTGTCGAACGCAGCCCGCAGTTCCTCGCGCGGCTCCGCTGCGTAGGCGCCAGTGGCGGTCAATGCGCCCAACGCCATTGCGGCAGACGAGACGGCGCGCAGCGCCGTCCTGACACGTACGGAATTCCACCAGTTCATCGCAGTCTCCTTCAGGTGATTGACCTTGCCTTGCATGGCTTCGGCCGATATGGCGAACCAACCCCTTGTCAGTCGCCTTGCTTCGAGGTCTCCTCGTCGCGGGGATGCAGGACCGAATCCATCACGATGGCGGAGAGCAGGACGACGCCCTTCACCACGTTCTGCGTCTGGATGTCCATGTCCATGATCGTCATGCCGTTGAGCAGCACGCCGATCAGCAAGGTGCCCGCCACGACGCTCACCACGTTGCCGCGACCACCGGTCAGGCTGACGCCACCGAGCACCACGACCATGATCACGTCAAAGATAAGCGTGCCCTCCGCCACCTGCAGATGCATCAGCGCGGTCTGGGCAGTCATCACCACGCCACCGATGTAGCCAATGCCTGCACAGAGCGCGTACTCCAGCATCGTGAGCGGGCGAGTCGGCATGCCTGAGAGGCGCGCGGCGTCGGGGTTGTCCCCGTGTGCATAGATGAAGCGCCCCAGCACCGTCCGGGAGAGGAACAGGTGCACCACGATCACGGTCGCGACGAACACTACCAAAGGCACAGGAATGCCACCCGGGAGATTGCCTCCCAGGCGCAGGAATCCTTCATGGCCCGGCCCCAGGTTGACCACGAAATGCTGGACGGCCGTCGAGCGCGTGATCCCCAGGACAGCCAGGCCCGACGCCAGGGTCGTCAGCAGTGGGGGCATCTCGACCACCGCAATCAGCCAACCGTTGAGCAGTCCCACGGACAACGCCATGACCAGCCCCAACGCCAATGCCAGCGGTGCGGGCCACCCTGCATTCATCATGACCAGTGCAATCGCCGTCGAGCAGGCCATCGAGGCCACCTGCGACAGGTCCAGTCCGCGCGAGATCACCACGATCGCCATGCCCAGAGCCAGTACGCCGAGGATCGAGATGTTGCGGGCGAGTGCGAGCAGGTTGCCGATCGACATGAAGCCCGGCAGCGTGGCGCTGAATACTGCGAACACCAGGACGCATATGCAGAGCACGGCCGTCGCCTGACTGGGCTTGCGGCTGAACCCAATGGCATGGCTGCTGGACATCGGCAGTTCTCCCGGGGCGGTCTCAGACGAACCGCCAAATCCAGCCGGCCCGCTTCCCGCCTTGATGAAGGCTAGGGCGCCGGGCGGGTCGGACCCCGGGCGCCATGCGTTCAGGCATCAGTCTCCCGCGACCCACTGCATCGGTGACCGCCTGTTTCGCAGGTCGTTGCGGATGTGTCGCCATGCCCTGAAGCCCCATGTGGTCGTGCGCTCGTCGTGATGTCGAACGCCCCGCGATGATGGTCACGGGATACAGAATGACTCTATGTTCAAAGTTTGGATACAAGCGTAAGAGATTACCCTGTACTTTCACCAAAAAAGTGGCATTAAATCCATGTTTTGGATTCAAGCTTGGCTTTGTCATCTGAGACGGGATACATATTTGGATAGCTAACATGCGCCGGTGCCGGCTGAACAATCATCCGACCGAGCCCCGTCGCCCA
>JBILMZ010000284.1:0-3562 GCA_044375275.1 Micropepsaceae bacterium
CATAGACCGGCCCGAGGTCACCGTTCTTGTCCGCCCATTCGTCCCAGATCTTCACGCCATTCTGCTGGAGGTAGCGCACATTCGTGTCGCCATTCAGGAACCAGAGCAGCTCATGCACGATCGATTTCAGGTGCAGTTTCTTCGTCGTGAGCAGCGGAAACCCGTCATCCAGGTCAAAGCGCATCTGGTGCCCGAAGATCGAGACCGTGCCCGTCCCCGTCCGGTCCATCTTCTTCACGCCGTGCCGCAGCACGTGCTCCATGAGGTCATGATACTGGCGCATTGAGGCTCCGCTCGTGTCGACGCAGCTTACTACCTATGCATAACAGCTCAAAAGCCCGGAAAACCAACAAATCCCCAGCCTTCAATTTTTAACCGGGAGCGCCTATATAAGAACTGCCGGTTCGCCGGCTATGGCGATAAACGCGCGTGTAATAAACGGATCGGACCCGGGGGCGGTACCCGGCACCTCCACCATCTGCGCAGGCCCATTGTGAATGGTTTGGCCTGCTTAGCTGTTGGGGGTGAACTAGGATCGACGAACGCGTAAAGGCGTAGCTTTCGCTCGGCATGGTTCCGCCGTTATCGGGCTAATCGTACATGTGCCAACGATAATGAAATGGTACTCGCTGCCTAACACTAGGTAAGCGCGGCTCGGAGGGGTGCCGGGCAACAGAAACCCCTCCACCTTTCAAGCGAAAAACGCACTTTGTCGCCGGGCACACTGAGCCCATAAAGTCGACACGATGCCAATCTATTGGGCAGGCGAAAAAATAAGCAAAGCTGCTATTACAGCCTTCGACGCGACAAGACCAAACAAGTCGAAATGCCGGAAACTCAGCCCTCTCCAACAATATCTGATTTGCGAAGCGACACGCGCGCTCCCGTAGAGGTATTCCTCCAGTCCGTGCAAGATCATGTCGCCCAAATTCAGGGCGGAGAGGTCGCCACCTACATCCCCGAGCTCGGGAAGGCAGACCCCAACCTTCTTGGCATCTCGATCGCGACCGTGGACGGCAAGGTCTACACGGCTGGCGACGCAGACACGCCCTTCACGATCCAATCAGTCTCGAAACCCTTCATGTATGGCCTTGCCCTGGAGCAATGGGGCCGCGAGGCTGTCATGACCCATGTCGGCGTCGAGCCAACTGGCGCCGCCTTCAATGCCACCGTTTTCGACGAGGACAACAACCGTCCGGCAAACCCGATGGTCAATGCAGGCGCCATCGCCGTGTCCTCGATGGTCAAGGGTTCCGACTACCTGGCAAAGCGAAGCACGATGCTGGCCCTGCTCTCCCGTTATGCGGGCCGCCCCCTGACGATCGACGAAGCCGTCTTTCGCTCCGAACGGGAAACAGGAGAACGCAATCGGGCGATCGCAGCACTTATGCGCCAGGCCGCGATGATGGACGGCGACACCGAGGAGATCCTCGACATCTATTTCAGCCAGTGTTCGGTCCTCGTGACGTGCAGGGACCTCGCGCTCATGGCCGCAACATTGGCCAATGGGGGCGTGCAGCCTGTCACGGGAGAACGCGTTCTCTCCCAGCAATACGTGGCTGACGTCCTGACCGTGATGCATTCCTGCGGCATGTACAACTACGCAGGCCAGTGGTCCTATGAGGTCGGTGTCCCCGCAAAGAGCTCTGTCTCCGGTTCCATCATCGGCGCCGTGCCGGGGCAGATGGGCATTGTCGCCTTCTCGCCACCGCTCGACAAGGTCGGCAACAGCGTCCGCGCCATGGCGGCCTTCAAGAGCATCGCACGCGAAGTCGACATGCATGTCTTCCGCGCGCGGCCACGCGGTGGCGATGTGATCCGCCGCGAACTCTCCGGCGATGCGGTCCGTTCAAAGCGGCGCCGCACGAAGCGAGAAGCTGCGATCCTCGACGACAAGGGTCACCGCATCCGGATCGTCGAAGCACAGGGCCGCCTGAATTTCAGTTCGACCGAGCGCCTGTTGCGGCGCATCTCGCAGATCACCTCGCAGGCGGATGTGATCATTCTGGACTTCAGGCGTGTGCACAGCGCGGACGCGGCTGCGCAGACACTGCTGCTCTCGTTCGTCGAGCAGGCCCGCGATGCAAGACACAGCCTTCTGCTTGCAGAGGCCAGTGCAGGTGACACACTGCAGGACCTGCAGGCGCACATGACAGCAAATCCCGACAAGAGCCATGTGGCCATGTTCCCGGACTGCGACGCCGCGCTGGAATGGTGCGAGGAACGCATGCTTGCAGAGACCGGTGGCCCGGGCACCCACACACCCCTGTCTCTCGCGCAGATCGATCTCTTTCACGGCCTGACGCGCGAAGACCTGAAGCCCCTCGAGCACCTCGCCCGGCCGCTTGTCTTCATGGCCGGCCAGACGATCCTCAAGGAAGGCGATCCTGCTCAACTCCTCTTCGTAATCGCGCAGGGCACGGCCAGCGTGCGATTGCGCCTGCCCGGCAGGAATGGCGAAAGCTCCATGCGGGTGGCCGCATTCGGCCCCGGCGCAACGTTGGGCGAGATGGCCCTTCTGGCAGGCGGCACGCGTTCCGCAGATGTCGTCGCGGATGAGCGCGTCATCTGCTACGGCTTCACGATCGACGAACTCAGGGCGCTGGAAGAAACGTCGCCCAAGGTCATCAACACGATCCTGCTGAATCTGGCCCGCGAACTCGCCGATCGCGTGCGCCGTTCGAACGACGAAATACGTGCCCTGAAGCGATAGCGAACTTCAGGCCGGCCGGTAACGCCGGGCTCCCAGTACCGCAGACGAGACAACGCACAAGAGCCCTCCACACAGGAGCGTATAGGGCGCTCCCGCCTGATGAGACACCCAGCCTGCCAAAAGCGCGCTGATGGGCACCATTCCGATAAAGGACATGACGTAATAGGCCATGACACGCCCGCGCATGGCGTCGTCCACCGTGCCCTGGATCAGCGTGTTTGTGGCGATGCCCATGGCCATCATGCCAAAGCCAGCCGGCACAAGCAGCAGGATGGAAAGCCAGACACTTTCCGAAAGCGCAAAGAGCGCGAGCGAACCACCGAAAAGCGCAGCGGCGAAATACGGAACGAACGGCAGAAGCCGTTGCGGAAATCTGGAGATGACGATCGCCCCAGCCAGGGCTCCGGCGCCCACTGCCGACATCATGAAGCCCAGGAGATCGGAACTCCCATGGAGCACGTCGCGCGCAAACACCGGCATCAGCGTGAGATAGGACGTGCCAAACAGGCTCGACAAGGCAAGCAGCAACAGGAGTTGCCGCGTCTGGGCATGGGTCGTCACATAGAGAAAGCCGGCTTTGAGGTCACTCAGCGGATGGCTGGGTTGCCGGGTCGGCTGGGGATCAACCTTCATCAGCGCCAGGCTGGCCAGCACTGCAAGATAGGATGCGGCATTCAATGCAATGCACCACCCCTCACCCACGGTCGCGACAAGGACACCCGCAATGGCTGGACCTATCAGGCGCGCGGCATTGAACATGATCGAATTGAGTGCGATCGCCCTGGGCAAGTCCTGCCGCCCCACCAGTTCCACGGTGAAGGACTGTCGCGTGGGAACATCAAAGGCGTT
>JBILMZ010000009.1:0-38123 GCA_044375275.1 Micropepsaceae bacterium
CTTCCACTCCCTGCACCAGCGGGGTTTCAACGAACAGACGCGTCAAACCGCCTTCATACTTCAGATGGTCAGCGCCCTGTTGCATAGTTCAGCCTTGTCCTGTCCACCGGTTGGACTTAACACATCAAGGCATGAGCGCAAACGAAGCAGCGCGTCCGGCCGACGCGCTTCCCGTCACATGGATCGACACCGTCGCGCCGCCTGGCACGAGGCCTTATCTGCGCCTCATGCGCGCGGACCGACCGATTGGTGTCTGGCTGCTGCTGTGGCCCTGCTGGTGGTCCATCATGCTCGCGTCCACGCAGGGCGCGCAGGACGTTGCACTCAGTGAAGTCACCTATCCGCTGTTCCTGCTGAAACTCCTTCTGCTGTTCGCGGCCGGAGCCATCGTGATGCGCGGTGCGGGTTGCGTCTATAACGACATCGTGGATCGCGACATTGATGCGAAGGTTGCGCGTACTGCCGGTCGCCCCATCCCGTCGGGCCAGGTCAGCGTTTCATCGGCATGGCAGTTTCTCGCCGTGCTGCTGCTGCTCGGGCTCGTGGTGCTGCTCAGCCTCAACACATTCTCGGTCGTTCTGGGCGCAGCTTCGCTGATTCCGATCGCCATCTACCCCTTCATGAAGAGGATCACCGACTGGCCACAGGCCTTTCTCGGCTTCACCTTCAACTGGGGGGCGTTGCTGGGATGGTCGGCCGTCATGGACGGGCTCGCGCTTGCACCGCTGGCACTGTTCGCGGGAAGCCTGTTCTGGACGCTCGGCTATGACACGATCTATGCCCACCAGGACAAGGATGATGATGCGCTGATTGGCGTTCGGTCCACGGCGAGACTGTTTGGTGAATCCACACGGTACTGGGTGGGGGCGTTCTACCTGCTGGCCTGGCTGCTCTTCGCAGCTGCGGGATGTATTGGCCAGCTGAACTGGCTGTTCTATCCGGGGCTGGTTCTGGCGGGGGCCCAGCTCGCATGGCAGATCCTGCGGCTGGACATCAACGACAGCGCACTCTGCCTGCGACTGTTCCGATCCAACAGGGACTTTGGGCTTTTGCTGTTTTTGTCTATTGTTGCCGGCACGCTGCCAATCCCGGGGATCCAATGACATTCACGCTCGCCACGCTTTCTCCCATCGCCTCCCTCGTGCTCTTCGCGGTCTGGGGGCTCCTGCTCGTGATATCCATTGGAACGTGGCGCCTTGCGATGGCCGTTTCGGGGAATGTGCCGCAAGGTGGTTTCAATCCCAGTACACCTCATGGCAGCGCAGCCTACTGGCGCCTGAATCGCGCCCACATGAACGTGGTCGAGAACCTGCCGTTCTTCGGCGCCGTCGTTCTGGGTGGCATGGTCGCCAACGTGCAAGACCCAAACTTCCAGATGCTCGCCAGCATCGTGCTTCTCGCACGCGTTGCCCAGACAATCATCCACGTCGCTTCAGGTACTCAGGTCGCCATCCTGTTGCGGTTTACCGCCTTTCTCGTCCAGGTGTTCTCGATGCTCGGCATGGCAGCGATGGTGCTTC
The DNA here is from genome assembly GCA_044375275.1 of Micropepsaceae bacterium. Lineage (GTDB taxonomy): Bacteria > Pseudomonadota > Alphaproteobacteria > Micropepsales > Micropepsaceae > SZUA-430. The sequence goes on from JBILMZ010000009.1 coordinate 1,521, forward strand.
ACGCGACCGGCCTGACCGTCCCCGTGTGACATTGTGAAAGTCACTGCACCGGATCTCCTGACAGCCGAGGAATTGCACGTTCTTCGCAAGCGCTCGGACTTCAGGGGACTCTGGTGCGTCGCGCATGCCTGGCTCGTCATCGCGGGCTGCATGGTGGCGTTTGCCTGGTTTCCAAATCCTGCGGTGCTGCTGATTGGGGTCGTGCTTGTTGGCGCAAGACAGCTGGGCCTTGCAATCCTCATGCATGACGCGGCGCATGGCGTGCTGACGCAAAGCCGGTGGCTGAACGAGTTTCTCGGGCAATATGTCTGCGCCTGGCCCCTGTTCAGCGACCTCTTCGCCTATCGCAGCTATCACCTGCAGCACCACCGCCACACGCAGCAGGCCCGGGATCCGGACCTGTCCCTGTCAGCGCCGTTTCCCATCACGGCCGTCAGTTTCCGGCGCAAGCTGTTGCGGGACGTGACGGGACAGACAACCTACAAGCAGCGCGTGGCCCAGTTCCGCAATGCCTTCACGGCGAAGGACGGCTCGACGGCGGCAGGTTTGCGGAAGGGGTTCTCCCGCCTTGGCGGCGCCATCGCGATCAATCTCGGCTTGCTCCTCGTCCTTACGCTCGCCGGCTACTGGCACCTGTTCTTCCTGTTGTGGGTGCTACCCTTCTTCATCTGGTTTCCCCTGATCACGCGCATCCGGAACATCGCCGAACACGCTGTCGTTCCGGACAATGACGATCCCTTCCGGCATGCACGTACGACGAAGGCCAACCTGCTATGGCGCGCCTGCGTGGCACCCTACTGGGTCAATTACCACGTCGAGCACCATCTGCTGATGTATGTTCCTTGCTACAACCTGCCCCGCTTTCACCGCCTCCTCATGGACAAGGGCTTTGGCACACGGATGGAAATCCAACCCGATTACCCGACTGTGCTGCGCCTCGCGACGTCGCGGGCGGGATAAGGAAACGCTTGAACCCGCGCGACTTCATTCTTGAAAACACGGAACTTTTGAGCCCGCCGCACACGCCGGAGCTGAAGCTGCATCTGGCGAGCGAACTCGTCCCGATCTGGCAGAAGACGGAGGAGGAGCTTGCGGCTCAAGGTGTCCCTCCACCCTTCTGGGCGTTTGCGTGGGCTGGTGGCCAGGCCCTCTCTCGTTATGTGCTGGATCATCCGGAAACCGTGCGCGGCAAGCGCGTGCTGGATTTTGCATCGGGCTCCGGCCTTTCCGCGATCGCGGCAGCCAAAGCCGGCGCCAGTCATGTGCTGGCCACCGAGATCGACAGCTTTGCCGTCGCGGCCATCGGCCTTAATGCGCAGGTCAATGAGGTTGAGGTCACAGCAGAGCTTCTGGATGCGGTGGGGACCGACCAGGGCTGGGACACCGTGATTGCAGGCGACATCTGCTATGAGCGCGAGATGTCGGCGCGGGTCTTTGCCTGGCTTCGCGGGCTTGCCGGACGTGGCGCGCTGGTGCTGATCGGCGATCCGGGTCGCAACTACCTGCCCAGCAGTCATCTTGTCGAGATCGCCGTCTATGACGTCGCTACCACGCGCGAACTGGAAGACCGGGAAGTCCGTCGCACGAAAGTCTGGCACGTCATGGCCTGAAACGGAGGCTCAGCGGAAACGTTCGTCGATGTCGACTTTTCCTGGCCAGGCGTCAACCAGATCCCGGGCGATCGCGCGGCCTTCCTCAATGTATGCCCGCTCTTCTTCCGGCGAGGCGAAGCTACTCGAGACCGGGTCATCCTCTTTGTAGATGAGCTGGAACCGATCGTCCCAGTTTTCAATGCGCTCCGCCAGATCGAACGAAATGTCGACGTGATAGTGGCTGACGTTTTCGCCGGTATCCGCATCCCACAATGGCCAGCAGGCGAACTCCGGTCGAAGCCGGAGATTAACTGTTGGATGTGCCACGCCAGCTGATGCTGTTACCGGGATGTCGATACCCTCGCCGCCGAAGCCGACGCCGCTGCTTCGCTTGAGCATGCCGGAGTGATGGACAAGCAGATAACAGGCAAGGGCAGCCATTGCCGGTGCAATCAACTCGATCAGGACAACTTCAGCGTCGCGCGGCCACGGTCGCAAGCCGTCCGTGTACCCAAGCCAAATGATGAAGGCGGTTACGGCCGTATAAATCACGAAGGCATTGGTCGTCTGCTGCCTGCCCTTCCGGTCCGACTCGTCTTCGGGCGGCAGGGCCTTTGTCGCCCAGGCAAGATAGCCACCCTGCACCAGCGTATTCAGAACGAAGAGAATGATTGCCATACTGCTCAGCGTAACGAGTGCCGCGCCGCTTGCGGCGGTCAGATAGGCGCCGATCGTCAGCACGAACGTCTTTGTCTGCTCTTTCGGATCAGGCTTGCTCTGTTCGATGGCTTCAAGGGCCCTATCAAGCAAATTGGCAAGAGCAATCGCCCGCAGGACGACGAAACCCGCAATCACGTAGAAAAATCCGATCGGAAACGCGAGCAAGGTCATTTCAGGTCATCCGTCGATTGGACCGCATTCTCCGCGGCGGCGGAGCCAGCGGGAGGTCAGCGAAAAGCGAGGCCTCAACAGGCGCGTTTCGCCTCTCGATGTTCAGGATGCGGAGCTTCGTGTCGACGCCGCCCGGTGCGGAGAAGCCGCCCACGGCGCCATTCGCGCCGAGCACCCTGTGACACGGGACAATAATCGGAAAGGGATTGGATCCCAGTGCCTGCCCGATGGCCCGCGCCGTGCCAGGTGCCTTGAGACGTTGTGCGATCTGGCCATAGGTCATCGTGGAACCGGGCGGAATTCGCCTCGCCTCGTCATAGACGCGCCTGTGAAAGTCGGAAACGCCGGTCAGGTCAAGGCGGGCATTGAGCAGGTCGACCGGCTCGCCCTCAAGCAACCGCCTGATATCGGCGATCACGTTTTCCAACTCCGGTGGCGGCACGCCCTCTTCAATGCCGGAGACGCGCGAAGCGATGTATTGCCGGGTAACCTCTGGATCGTCCTCAGGCAGGGACAGGCCCAGAATGCCCTGATCTCCCCAGGCAATGGCGCATGTGCCGATCGGCGTGTTGAAAAGTACGAAACTTCGGTTCATTTCCGGCGATATGGACCAGTTTTGGCCGGGTTTCGCAAGGGCCGCGCTTGACGAACGGGGCCCCGGAAGTTTCATTGCGCCACGCAACAAGGGATCGCCAATGTCCGACCGAATTTCGCTTCTCGAGAGCCTGATTGCCAGGGCCAGAAAGCTGGGGGCAGAACATGCGGATGCGGTGGTCTTTGACTCCGTTTCCTCAAGCGTTTCCTTCAGACTCGGCAAACTCGAGGAAGTCGACCGTTCGGAGTCGTCCGACCTCGGCCTTCGGGTGTTCATTGGCAAGCGCCAGGCGGCTGTCGCGTCAAACGACATGTCATCCCATGCCCTCGAACAGCTCGCCGAACGGGCGGTTGCCATGGCACGAACCACACCCGAGGATCCGTTCTGCGGACTCGCGCCCAGCGACCAGCTCGCACGGACTTTCAGGGACCTGGATCTCGAGGACAAGGTCGAGCCGTCGTCCGAGAAGCTCGTGGAACTCGCCCGCTCCTGCGAAGGCGCGGCACTCGGCACTGCCGGCATAACGAACAGCGAAGGGGCTGGTGCCGGATGGGGACGCGGTGCGGTGGCGCTGGTGACCAGCGACGGCTTCGCCGGTGCCTATGCCACGACGTCCGTGTCGGTCTCGGTCAGCGTGATCGCCGGTGAAGGAACCGGCATGGAGCGCGACTATGAGTTTTCTTCGGCCCGCCACCTGGCCGATCTGGGTGATGCCCAGGAAGTGGGGCGCAATGCCGCCAGCATGGCGCTCAAGCGTCTCAATGCGCGTCGCGTGAAATCACAGTCGGTTCCCGTCGTGTTTGATCCGCGTACGGCCAACAGCATCATCGGACACCTTGCCGGCGCCATCAACGGCACCTCCATCGCGCGGGGGACGTCGTTCCTCAAGGACAAGATGGGACAGAAGATATTCAAGCCGGGCGTGCGCATCGTTGACGATCCGCACATGGTCCGAGGCGTGCGCTCGCGGCCATTCGACGGTGAAGGCGTGAAGAATGCGCAGATGAACCTGGTGGAAGATGGCGTCCTGCAGACCTGGCTTCTGGACAGTTCGGCCGCCCGGCAACTCAAGCTGCGCAGCACCGGACACGCCGCGCGTGGCACTGGTGGCCCGCCGTCTCCGTCCACGACCAATCTCTATCTCGTGCCGGGCGCCCTCAGTCCGCGGGAGCTCATGGCCGACATCAAGCAGGGCTTCTATATCACCGAACTGATCGGCATGGGCGTCAATGGCGTCACGGGCGACTACAGCCGTGGGGCCGCAGGGTTCTGGATCGAGAACGGTGAACTGACGTTCCCGGTCAACGAAGTCACCATTGCCGGCAACCTGAACGCAATGTTCGCCGAAATGACCGCCGCGAATGACCTGATCTTCCGCTATGGCACCAATGCCCCGACCCTTCGCATCGAAGGAATGACCATTGCAGGCGATTGACCGGGAAGACCTGGAACTCGTCATCGCGTCCCTCCGGTCTGCCGGGGACATCGCGCGTGAGGGCTACGCTGCCACGCCGAAGTCCTGGGAGAAGTCCAAGGGCAACCCGGTGACGGAAACCGACATTGCCGTCGACCTGCACCTGAAGACGCTCCTGTGCGGGACGCGGGCTGACTATGGCTGGCTTTCGGAAGAGTCGGTCGACAATCCGGAGCGGCTGGGCAAGTCGCGTGTCTTTGTTGTCGATCCGATCGACGGCACGCTGGCCTTCATCAAGCGCAGGCCGGAATTCACCGTGTGCATCGCGGTTGTCGAAGATGGCAGGCCCGTCGTTGCCGGCGTGTACAATCCGCTCACTGAAGAGATGTTCACGGCCTGCATCGGAGCGGGCGCCTTCCTGAATGGCCGCCGCCTCAGCGTCACTCCTCGCAGCGAACTCCCGGGCTGTCGCATGCTGGTGGCGCGCGATGTCATTGAACACAAGGCCTGGCCGACGCCCTGGCCAGCGATGGAGATCGGCAAGCGGGCGTCCATCGCCTACCGGATGGCGCTGGTTGCCAGTGGCGATTTCGACTGCATGATGGCGCTGTCCGCCAAGCATGAGTGGGATACGGCTGCTGCCTCACTGCTTGTCCAGGAAGCGGGAGGACTTGTCACGTCGCACGCCGGGACGACGCTTGCGTACAATCAGGAGAAGCCTTCACATCGGAGCATTGTCTGCGGAGGCCCGGCACTCCACGAGGCAATTCTCAACCGGACCCGAAACCTCAACCTGCCCTAAGACGCGAGATCAGATATGGCCAAGCAGCTTTTGCACCTCGTTTTCGGCGGCGAACTGACCGCGTTGGACAAGGTCGAATTCCGAGACCTCGACAAGATCCACTTCGTGGGACTCTTTCCGAACTTCGCCAAGGCGCGGGAAGCCTGGAAGGCAGCGGCCCAAGCCACCGTGGACAACGCGCACATGCGCTACTTTGTGGTCCACCTGCACAAGATCCTGCAGCCGGAGTTCAGCACCCAGGAACTGGCAGATCTGGCGGCCAATAGCCGTCCCATGAAGTTAAAATCCGCCAAGACCCCAAAAAAGCAGGAAAAATTGGGCTCTCGCCAGTAACCGTGAGTTCGCACAGGTTGTGGTTAAGGGGGGGACCCCATGTTACGTTTGGGGTCTTCAACCCTGAATGGGTCGCTGTATAAACCGGCCAGATGACGCGAACTCCCGAAAAGCACGCACAACCTTCCCTTGTCGACACCAGACCGCTTCTGCGCCTGGCAAATGACTTTGTGCGCCCCTATTCGAGGCTTGCCGGCCTGATCCTGGTCCTGATGGTGATCGAGGCCAGCCTCACGGGCGGCATGGCGTACTATCTCGAAGAGGTGATCAACACGCTCTTCACGCCAGACCGTGAACCGAACATGCTCATTATCGTGCCGTTGGTCCTGCTGGGCATCATGGTGCTCAAGGCGAGCGTTGCCTATTTCTCCGGCATCGCACTCGCAAAGGTCGGCCAGGGCGTCGTCAATGACCTGCAATTGGCGATGTTCCGGAAAATCACGAATTTCGATCTGGCGCAACTCAACCGCATGCACTCCGGGCAGTTCGCATCCCGGTTCCTGAATGACGCCCTGCTCGTGCGCGAAAGCGTCACCCGCTCGATGCAGGGCATGGTGCGTGATGTGCTGACCATCATCGGACTGGGCGTGGTCATGTTCATCCAGGACTGGCCGCTTGCCCTCGTGCTGTGCAGCGTGCTGCCACTCACGGCTCTCTTCACGCTCAATCTCGGAAAAAAAACCAACAAGGCCGCAGTTCAGGGCATGGCGTCGACTGGCGATCTCGCGACCCACCTTTCAGAGACGCTCGACGGCAAGCGGGTGATCAAGGCCTATCGCATGGAGGACCATGCGATTTCCCGCGCAAACCGCATCGTCACCGAGCGCATGCGCTTCCTCATGAAAGGCGCCCGCGCCAAGGCGGCCGCCACACCATCGGCTGAAGTGCTGGCCGGCGTCGGGATCGCTGCCGTCATCGCTTACGCCGCCTATCGCGGCATGGACATAGCCAGCTTCACTTCGTTCATGGCTGCAATGATGCTGTCCTATCAGTCCATTCGCTCCCTCTCCAACCTTTACACTGCGCTGAGTGAGGGTTCTGCGGCTGCACAGCGTGCGTTTGCACTGCTCGACACACCCAGTGACGTGCGCGATCAGGGCAACGAAGCACTTCGCCTGCAGTCCGGACCGCGACGCGCGCAAATCCTGTTCAGGAACGTGTGCTTCGACTATTCTGGAAGCGGCGCCCAGGCGCTGCAGGGTACAAGTTTCGAGATCCCCGCAGGCAAGACGGTTGCCCTTGTGGGTCCGTCTGGTGCCGGCAAAAGCACCATCCTGAACCTGATCCTTCGTTTCTACGACGTCACCGACGGGTCCATCGAGATCGATGGACAGGACATCCGCAAAGTTTCGATCTCTTCCCTTCGCGATTGCATGGCCCTGGTCACACAGGAACCGTTCCTGTTCGATGAATCCATCGCCGACAACATCCTTTGCGGCAAACCCGGCGCGTCCCAGGCGGATATCGAAGCCGCCGCGCGTGCCGCAGCCGCACACGACTTCATCATGGCCCTCCCGGAACAGTACCAGACGCGCGTTGGAGAAGCCGGTGTTCGCCTGTCCGGTGGCCAGCGCCAGCGCATCGCGATTGCCCGGGCCATTCTCAAGGACGCTCCCATCCTTCTCCTCGATGAGGCAACTTCATCACTGGACAGCGAGAGCGAAAAGGAAGTGCAAGGCGCGCTCAACAGACTGATGAAGGACCGCACGACACTGGTGATCGCACACAGGCTCTCTACCATCTCGGACGCAGACAAGATCGTCGTGCTCGAGAATGGCCGGGTTTCAGAACAGGGCACGCATGGCGAGCTGATTGCGCGAAGTGGAACCTATGCCAGACTCTACAAGACGCAATTCGCCGATGTCCGGCCTGCCATCGCAGTAGCGGAGTAGAACATGCTCCGACGGTGGTGGAGAAAATTCAAGCGTTCCGAGGGGCTGAGAAACGTCGGCTGCTACGTTCTTGCAATGTATATCCGGCTGGTCTGGGCGACCGGTCGGTGGGAAATCCGCAATAGCGAACAGGCAGAGAATTTCTGGCGCGAGAAGACGCCGTTCATCATTTCGTTCTGGCACGGACGGATGCTGATCCTTCCCTGCATGTGGCCTACGACTGCCAAGATGCACATGCTGATCTCGATGCATCGCGACGGAGAGCTTATTGCGCGCGCCATCGGTTACTTCGGCCATGGCACCGTTCGCGGATCTGCAGCAAAGCCAGGCTCGAACAAGGACAAGGGTGGTGCGGCTGCCCTGCGTGGCATGCTGAAGGCACTCAAGGCAAACGAGTATGTCGGCATCACGCCAGATGGCCCGCGCGGGCCGCGCATGCGTGCCAGCGATGGCATCGTGACCGTCGCCCGTGTGTCGGGTGTGCCGATCATGCCCTGCAGCTTCAGCTGCCGAAGCCGCATCGTACTTGGAACATGGGACCGGTTCCTGCTGCCGCTCCCTTTCACCCGGGGCGTCATCCTCTGGGGAGATCCGATCCGGGTGCCACGAGACGCGTCACCAGAGGTTCTGCAAGCCGCAAAGCTGCAAGTGGAAGCGGCGCTCACCGGCGTCACGCAAACTGCCGATGCCATCATGGGTGTCGATACGGTCCAGCCTGCACAGGTCGAGGCGGCTGCGTAATGACCGAAAGAAAGCCGTCGCGCATCCTGTCTGCCTATCGCGCGGCGACCAGTTTTGCCGAACCCCTCGCGGCGAGGCTCCTGCAGCAGCGCCTTGCACGAGGAAAGGAAGACGGGGACCGGTTACCTGAACGCCTGGGCCGGCCCGGCCGGGTGCGTCCCAAGGGCCCGATCATCTGGATCCACGCCGCGAGCGTGGGGGAATCCGTTTCCATCCTTCCGCTCATTCGCGACATGGGGCGTCTCAGACCGGATGCGACCGTGCTGGTGACAACAGGCACGGTCACCTCGGGCCGCCTGATGGGTGAGCGTCTGCCCTCCAATGCCTTTCACCAGTTCGTACCGGTGGACACGCCAAGCGCGGTTCGGGCCTTTCTCGACTACTGGAAGCCAGGACTTGCGCTCTGGGTAGAGTCGGAACTCTGGCCCAACATGCTGCACGAGACGAAAATGCGGCAGATTCCTACAGTTCTCGTCAACGCACGCATGTCGGACAATTCGTTCAAGCGCTGGCGCCGGGCACCCGCGATGGCTGCAGAGTTGCTGGGTACATTCGACCTTTGCCTGGCCCAGGACGAGACGGTCGCAGCCAAACTGGAAACCCTGGGTGCTACTCGCGTCGAGACACCCGGAAACCTGAAGCTCGTCGGCGAACCCCTTCCCTTCGATGCGAATGTGCTGGGTGGCTTACGGGCTGCGATCGGCGGTCGGCCGGTCTGGCTCCTTGCTTCAAGCCATGAGGGAGAAGAGCAGCTCGCCGCATTCTGTCATCGCGACCTCGCTGCACATATTCCCGGCCTGCTGACCATAATCGTTCCGCGGCACCCGCAACGCGGCCCGCAGATCGCCCAGAGCCTGGACCCTCTCTTTCGGGTGGCGAGACGGTCGGCCGGGGACATCCCCATGCCGGACACGGAGCTCTACATCGCGGATACGCTTGGTGAACTCGGCGTCTTCTATCGCCTCGCGCCGCTGGCCGTGATGGGTGGCAGCTTCATTCCGCATGGCGGGCAGAACCCGCTGGAGCCGGCCCGGTTGGGCGTTGCCGTTCTCAGCGGCCCCCATATCGGCAATTTTCGGGACATCTTCCGCATTCTGGTCGAATCCGGGGGGGCAGAAGTCCTCGCTTCAAACGATTTGCTTACCCAGAAGACTGGAGAACTTCTCATCAACGAACTAGAACTGTCCCGGCGCGGGCAAGCGGCGGCGAAAGCCGCCGGCACGAAGGAACCCCTGATCAGGACGTTCGAACTGCTTGCGCCCTATCTGAGGAGCATGAATGCGACTGCAGGCGCCTGACTTCTGGTATGCAAATCCCAACGAAACGGTTGCATTCGTCCTGCGACCGCTGGGCTGGCTTTACGCCTTCATCGGGCGCGTCCGCAGGGCGCTCACGACACCCTTTCGTGCGGCTGTGCCCGTCATCTGCGTGGGAAACCTGACCGCAGGCGGAACGGGCAAGACCCCGCTCGCGATTGCCATCGGACAGCGTGTGTCGTCGCGGGGATTGAAGGTTGCCTTTCTCTCGCGCGGGTACGGCGCCGATGTGCCGGGTGCGATGATCGTCGACCCTGCACAGGACAAGGCCGTCGATGTCGGCGATGAACCGCTGCTCCTGGCACAGCATGCCATGACGGTGGTATCGCCTGACCGTCCTGCCGGCGCGCGGCTTGCGGTTTCCCGTGGTGCCCAGGTCATCATCATGGATGACGGGTTCCAGAACCCGTCTCTTGGCAAGGATCTCAGCTTCATCGTCGTCGATGCCGCAAAGGGTTTCGGGAATGGCTGCGTCATTCCCGCTGGTCCCCTGAGGGAAAACATCGAGGACGGACTGCAACGCGCCAATGCAATGATCTTCATGGGACAAGGTGCGGCTGCCGTCCCGGACACGAAACCGCTGCTGCGGGCAGAACTCGTTCCCATCGATGGTGAATCCCAACGTCTCGCAGGGAAGCCCTTTGTGGCGTTTGCAGGCATCGGCCTGCCGCAGAAGTTCTTCGATACGGCCATGTCATGCGGCGCCCATGTGAAGGCAACGCGCGCTTTTCCTGACCATCACATATTTTCTGAAGACGACCTGGATGGGCTTCGAAACCTTGCAAAGGTCAACAACGCACGCCTCCTCACCACGGAAAAGGACTGGCTGAGACTGCCTCAATCGATCAGGCCGGATGTCGAGGTCCTGAGAGTGCACGCACAGTTTGACTCCACTTCGGCAACCCTTCTCGACCAGTTCATAGGCACATGTCTGACGACGTTCAAACCGTCCGCACCAACCGCGCCCTGAAGAAGGGCGAGAAGCCCAGCCCACCGCTCGTCATGCAGGTGCTGTACGCACTTGAGTATGTGCTGTTCCTGGGCATCATGGGACTTTTCACGCTGCTGGGATTGCAGCGCGCTTCCGATTTTGGTGGCTGGCTCGCGCGCACGCTTGGCCCGCGCATTCCGGTGACACGACGTGCACGCCGGAACCTTGCGGCTGCCTTTCCCGCCATGACGGCGCAGGAACGTGAGACCTGCATTCGCGACATGTGGGAGAACCTGGGCCGCACTTTCGCCGAGTACGCCTATCTTGGACGGTTCTCGGCGAATGGAGAGGACCCGCGCATCACGATTGTCGGCATGGAACACGCGAAGGCAGCCATCGCCAAAGGGCGAGGCGGGCTTTTCGTTTCCGGCCACTGCGGCAACTGGGAACTCATGCCGCCGTGCATTCGCGACCTGGGACTGAAGGGCACGCTGGTCTATCGTCCGCCCAACAACCCATATGTCGACGCGTGGATCGGACGGCAACGTCGGCTGGGCCTGCCTACGCTTGCCGCCAAAGGTGGCGAAGGTGCCCGCGCGATCATCCGGACACTGAAGGAAGGCGGCTTTCTCGCCATGCTGGTCGACCAAAAAATGAACAACGGCATCTCGTTGCCGTTCTTCGGACGGGAAGCGATGACGCCCATTGGCGCGCCCAGCCTGGCGCTGCGCCACGATGCGCCCATCGTTCCCGCCTGGTGCGAAAGGCTGCCGGGCCAGCGATTCCGTGTGACGATCTATCCGGAAATCCCAAAGCCCCATACGGGTGACCGGGACCGCGACATCCACGCCTATGCGTTGGCACTCAACCAGTTTCTCGAGGCGCGCATTCGCGAGAACCCCATGAACTGGCTCTGGCTGCACAGTCGCTGGCCGAAGGGTCAGGCGGCAGGCAATACGAGCTCAGGATCGAGTCTTTCCTGAAACCAGTTCAGGCGCCAGCAGAGATGCGGTCCCGTAGCACGTCCCGTCTTTCCAACGGCGCCAAATACATCGCTCTTCTTCAGCCTGTCGCCGACTTTCACGTCGATGCGCGACATGTGCAGGTAGCTTGAGGAGACACCGTGCCCATGATCGAGAATGACTGTTCCGCCGGTAAAGTAGAGGTCGGGTTCCGCCATCGACACGATGGCGTTGATCGGTGCTGAAAGCGGTTTGCCTTCGGGCGCGGCGATGTCGAGGCCAAAGTGGGGACGCTTTGGGACGCCGTTCAGGATGCGCTGGCTGCCGAACACTCCTGTCAGGGGTCCCTTCACCGGCCAGGCGAATTCTTCTGCGAACCAGTCTTCGTCGGTGTCGCGCGAACGGGCGGCGCCGATCAGGGCGTTGTCACGATTGATGCGCTCAAGGACGGACGCGGGAGGTTCGACAAACTTCTCAGGCAAGCCATTGATCTTTTGTACCCGATACTCGCGGATCGAGGGCTTGAGTGTCTGCTCGACGGGCTCACCGTCCGGCAACTCGATGCGAAGAACCGCTGCGTCCTTGCGGTCGTAAGCAAATCCGAACGCAAAGTTCCCTGCTGCCGATGGCCTGATTTGCTTGCCATCCAGGCGGATCTTCGCTTCTGGAAGGGTTTTTCCCCGGATCAGCGCGCCCTGCGTGATCCTGCCTCTCAGAAGGTCTGCGGCGAAGGCGGGCGACAGGCCGCTGAACAGCGCCGCAAGACCCAAGCCTGCCTGAAGCGTGGACCTTCGGTTCAACATCACCGGGCGTTCCCCGACCGTGCCGCATTCAGTTCCTGAAAGCGCCTGAACGCTACATTGGCGTCAGCATAGGCTTCCTGGAGATCGACATTCCAGTATCGCAGATCCTCAAGCGGAATCTGCGCGCCCGTGACGGCGCATATCACATAGGTGCCCTGTGACAGGATCTTGTAGTCCCCGTCCAGATACCTGATTTCTGCCGGTCCGCGCATTCCGCGCTCCATGAAGTTCATGTTGAATCGTCCCTGCACGCCGGCGTCAGGATAGCAGTGCCGGGCCCGGGGGGCTAGAAGAGGTCGCCCTGCCCCGGCGGTTTGGCTTTTCCGCGGGATTTGGCGGGGGCCGGGCTTCCACCGGTCACGACAGCGCTGACGTCACCGTCGGCGAAGCTGATCTGGAGCGCGTCGCCATTGCCAACCTGACCACGTTCCGTCACGAGCTTTCCTGCGGCCGAGGTCACAAGGGCAAAGCCGCGCGACAGGGTCGACTTATGGCTCAATGCTTCCAGCAACTTGGACTTTTCGCCAAGACGCTGCTGAAGCGTTTGCACGTGGCGCCGGGCGGCGAGCATGGCGCGATGCTGCAGATCGTTCAACCGGACAACCTGATGCTGCGCCGCCTTCTGCAATGGCAGAGGAGACAGGCGCGACCCTGCCCGCTCGAACCTGGTCCGCTGGCGCTGCACCAGCAATGATAGCGAACCTGACAGGCCGGCAGACGCCAGATCGAGGCGCTGGCGTGGTGTCTCGAGCAGTCGATGGGAGCGTGGCAAGCCCCTTCCGACGTCCGTTAGGCGCTGGCGCGCCTGGGACATCGTGCGGAGCAATCCTCCCTGGTTGCGCGCTGCAAGTTCCGTCACCTGCCGCATCAGGTCTGAACGTACGGGCACGGCCATTTCGGCTGCGGCCGTCGGTGTAGGCGCTCGGCGGTCCGACGCAAAGTCGATCAGCGTCGTATCGGTCTCGTGTCCTACCGCCGAGATCAGGGGGATGGAGCTTGCGGCTGCGGCACGAACGACGTTCTCCTCGTTGAACGGCCAGAGGTCTTCGATGGATCCGCCGCCGCGCGCGACAATGATGACATCGGGTCTGGGAACCGGACCATCTTCGGGCAGCTCGTTGAAGCCGCGTATGGCTGCGCTGATTTCCGCCGCAGCCTTCTCGCCCTGAACCGCAACGGGCCAGACAATCACGTGCCTTGGAAAGCGCTCGGACAGCCGGTGAAGAATGTCCCGGATGACCGCGCCCGTGGGCGACGTGACCACGCCGATCACCTTTGGCAGATAGGGTATCGGCTTCTTCCGCGCGTCGTCGAACAGGCCTTCAGCCGTGAGTTTCTTGCGGCGCTCTTCGAGTAGCTGCATCAGGGCGCCGACGCCGGCAGGTTCAATGTGCTCGATGATGATCTGATAGGAAGACTTGCCGGCATAGGTCGTGACCTTGCCTGTGGCAATGACCTCAAGGCCCTCACTCAGCTTGGCGCGTACCTTCGAGAACACGCCGCGAAAGCAGACGGCGTCGATCTTGGTGTCGTTCTCCTTGAGTGCAAAATAGGCATGGCCAGAGGCGACGGGTCCCCTGTATCCGGATACTTCCCCCCGGATCCTGATCAGGCCGAATTCGCGCTCTACAGTCCGCTTCAGCGCCGAGGATACTTCGCTGACGCTAAACTCCGGGATATTCACTTTCTGGGGGCCATCAGGATGTGTATCCAGACCCAAATCCGTTTCGCTCACCATGCGTGCATGTTACAAGCCGCGGCAGCCTTGGGCGAGACAGAAATGGGCAGAAAGTCATGAAAATTCTGGTGGTTGGTTCCGGTGGACGCGAGCACGCCCTGTGCTGGGCCATAGCCGCCTCGCCGCTGACGTCGATCCTTTTTTGTGCGCCCGGAAACGCAGGCATCGCACAGGTCGCCCGCTGTGTGCCGATCGACGTGATGGACTTTGACGGCTTGTGCCGGTTCGCGCGCGATGAAGGCATCGACTTTGTTGTCATCGGACCTGACAATCCCATTGCGGAGGGTCTCGCGGACCGATTGCAGGCGGAAGGCATCAAGCACTTCGGGCCATCACGCGCGGCTTCCGAGCTTGAGTGGTCCAAGGGCTTCACCAAGGACTTCTGCCAGGCCGAAGGCATTCCGACGGCAGCCTATCGACGCTTCACCCGCGCGGACGATGCCAAATCATACGCCGCCGGTCATGCACTGCCGGTTGTCATCAAGGCGGACGGGCTTGCGCTCGGCAAGGGCGTCGTGATTGCGACGACGCACGCCGAAGCCTCCGCCGCCATCGACTCGATGTTCGCCGGCGCATTCGGCACAGCCAGCCAGAGCATTGTGATCGAGGAGTTTCTGGAGGGCGAGGAAGCCAGCTTCTTCGTGCTGTGCGACGGCGAACACATCCTGCCCTTCGGCGCGGCACAGGACCACAAGCGCGTCGGCGACGGCGATGTCGGTCCGAACACGGGCGGCATGGGCGCCTACTCGCCTGCGCCAGTCTTTACCCGGGATGTCGAGCAACTGGTGCTTACCCGGATCATCGAACCTACAGTGCGCGGCATGCGCGCCCGCGGGCGTCCGTTCAAGGGTGTGCTCTTTGCCGGTCTCATGATCACGTCGTCCGGTCCGAAGCTCATCGAGTACAACGCCCGCTTTGGCGATCCCGAGTGCCAGGTGCTGATGATGCGCCTGAAGTCCGATGTCCTGCCTCTGCTCATCGCCTGTGCTGACGGCGCGCTGAATACCGTGGATGCGCGTTTCCATGACGACGCGGCACTCACCGTTGTCCTCGCGGCCGAAGGCTATCCGGATTCACCGCGCAAAGGTTCCGTCATCAAGGGAGTCGATGCGGCTTCAAAGCTTCCGGGCGTGCAGGTCTTTCATGCAGGCACCAAAATGCAGGATGGGCAGTTGATCGCGAATGGAGGGCGGGTTCTGAACGTCACTGCGCGCGCAAGAACCGTAGCGGAAGCCCAGCGACTGGCCTACGACGCCGTCAAGCTGATCGACTGGCCGGGTGGCTTCTGCCGCAAGGACATTGGCTGGCGCGCCGTGCAACGGGCGGCCGAATGAAGCCGTTTTTCAAAGGCTGCAAGAGTTCGCTATATCGTTCCCGTACTTCCATGGATCACATGACCCGGCATGACTGAAACATCCAGACAAGAGCAATTCAGCGGCACGAAAGATGTTGCCCCCCAGCACGCACTGGATGTCGCAAAACTCGAGGCCTATCTCACTGCGCATGTCGAGGGCTTTGCGGGTCCGCTGACGCTGCGCCAGTTCAAGGGCGGGCAGTCCAATCCGACCTATCAGCTCGTGACGCCGTCAAAGAAATACGTGCTGCGTCGCAAGCCGCCGGGCAAGCTCCTGCCATCGGCGCACGCGGTTGATCGCGAGTACCGCATCATCAGCGCGCTCTATCCCACGGGCTTTCCGGTGCCCCGCCCCTATGTGTTGTGCCAGGACGAGAGCGTCGCGGGCACGATGTTCTATGTCATGGAGTGCGTTGAAGGGCGCGTGCAGTGGGAACCGCAGTTGCCGGGCATGGATCCGAAACAGCGCTTTGCGATCTATGACGCCATGAACGAGACGCTGGCGCGGCTTCACCAGACGGATTTCGAGAAGCTGGGCCTCCAGGACTTCGGGAAGCCCGGCAATTACTTTTCGCGTCAGATCTCGCGCTGGGGCAAACAGTATGTTGCTTCGGAGACCGAAACCAATCCAGCGATGAACAAGCTGATGGAGTGGCTGCCGGCGCACATTCCACCGGGTGAGCGGAACTCGATCGTGCACGGCGACTATCGCCTCGACAACATGATCCTGCACCCGACGGAGCCCAAAGTCCTCGCGGTGCTCGACTGGGAGATCTCCACTATTGGCGACCCGCTTGCGGACTTCACCTACCACATCATGCAGTGGCGCATGCCGGTTGGTGGCACCGGAGGTGGAACAGGAAGCCTGACGGGTCTGGACCTCAAGGCGCTGGGCATTCCGCTGGAAGATGACTACGTCGCCATGTACTGCAAACGCACGGGCCGGTCCGGGATTGAAAATCTCGACTTCTACTTCGCGTACAACTTCTTCCGACTGGCCTGCATCCTGCAGGGCATCATGGGACGCGTGCGCGACGGCACCGCCGCGAGCGCCCACGCCACGACCATGGCTGCAGCTGTCCGGCCATTATCGGAACTGGGCTGGTCATATGCGAAAAGGGCGGGAGCAAAGGACTGATGAACCACGGCCCCTTCATGGACGAGCATCGCACGCAGCAACGCACTACGCACAGGGCTCGGCCATGAGTTTTGCTCCCGGGCCTGTTCGGGCCGCCCACAAGTTCAATGAAGCAGCGCTCGCTGACTATCTTCAGCGTAACGCCGGCATCGCTGGCCCCCTGCAGGTGCAGCAGTTCGGCGGCGGCCAGTCCAACCCCACGTTCCTGCTGATGTCCGGTGCACAGCGTTTCGTGCTGCGCAAGAAGCCGCCAGGACAACTCCTCAAGAGCGCGCATCAGGTCGACCGCGAATTCCGGATCATGAAGGCCCTGTCCCAGACCGACGTTCCCGTGCCGCGCATGGTTGCGTTGTGCGAGGATGAAAGCGTCATCGGCACGTCCTTCTACGTCATGGAATATCTCGAGGGCCGGATCTTCAGGGATCCTCAAGTGCCTGACGTTTCACGCGCAGAGCGTGCGGCCATCTATGACAGCATGAACGACGTGCTGGCGCGCCTGCATCGCGTGGACTATCGCAAGGTCGGGCTCGAGGACTTCGGCCGGCCGGGAAACTACTTCGAGCGACAGATCACACGCTTCATCCAGCAATACAGGTCAGCGCAGACCGACACGATTCCCGAAATGGAAGACCTGATCGGGTGGCTGCCGCAGCACATTCCCGATGAGCCGAGCGTCACCATAGCCCACGGGGATTTCCGTCTCGAGAACACGATCTTCCATGCCACCGAGCCGCGCATGATAGCCGTGCTCGACTGGGAACTATCGACCATTGGTCACCCGCTCGCGGATCTCGCCTATAACTGCCTCGGATACCATTTCATGAACCCGCGCCAGGGGGGCCTGATCGGAATCGATTTCGTGGCGACCGGCATTCCGCGGGAGCGGGATTATGTCGATCTCTATTGCGCGCGCACCGGCCGTGGCCCGATCGAGAAGTGGCCTTTCTATGTGAGCTTCTCCCTTTTCCGCCTCGCGTCCATTTCGCAAGGCGTCTACAAGCGCGGCCTGGACGGAAATGCGAGCTCGGAGACCGCTGCGCAATTTGGCAATACGTGCCAGCTGCTTGCGCAGAACGCGTGGCGACTGGCCCAAGAGGTCACCTGAATTCACGCGCCTATGGTATCCAGACGGTTAGCACCCTGGCATGAGGCGCTGACCATCGCCTGATTTGCGGCGCTCTTCACAAGTGCTTAGCCTTTGTGATTATGGGGCGCTTCAATTCAATTTTACGGCTTTGCGCCTAAAATCCCTGCATATTCAGGGTTCCAGTTGCTTCGAGAGTCGCAATGGTCGATGACATTCCTTTACATGCCAGCAACAAGGTCGCTCCGGAAGGTGGCGATCTCAAGGTTGCGCAGCAGCTGGAGCTTGGCGCGCATTTCGCGCTCGCTGAACGCGCGGCCCATATCGGTTACTGGCGCCACGAGATGCGTAGTGGCTTGCAGCACTGGTCGCCGGGCTTCTTCGCCATGATGGGCATTGACCCGATGGAAGTACGACCCTCGGTGTCGTACCTCATGGAGCGAATTCACCCTGACGACCGCGATGCGATGAACCGGGAGCTCGCCGCCGCCGTCTCGACCGGCCACCCCTTCCACTACCGCACACGCACGTGGAACACGGGAAGCGACGAGCGCACATTTGACACCCATGGCGAGGTTGAACGTGGGGCCAACGGCGCCTTCGTTGCCCTTCTCGGCGTGGTACGTGAAGTCACGCGCGAAGTTGATGCCGAACGCAAGCTGAGGGAAAGCGAAACTGCCTATCGCCTTATCATGGAAGAGGCGACTGACGTGATCTCGCGGCATGACAGGAATGGTGTAACCACGTTCGTGTCTCCGGCCGTGCGGCAGTTGCTGGGCTATGAACCCCAGGACATCATCAACCGGCCTGTCTCGGACTTTGCCCACCCCGATGACCTTCAAGGACCCGCATCCTCCATTCTGGACACGCACGCAACCGACACGGCGATCACCTTTGAACACCGTCGGCGGCATCGTGATGGTCATTTCGTCTGGCTTGAGTCCCGCGTCAGGTACGTCCTCAAGAGCGAAACCGGCGAACCCGAGCATGCCATTTCGGTGACGCGAGACATATCCAGACGCAAGGCCTTTGAAGATGAGTTGCTGGCGGCACGCAAGAAGGCCGAGTCCGCCAACTATACAAAGAGTCGCTTCCTTGCGAACATGAGCCATGAACTGCGCACGCCGCTGAACGCCATCATCGGCTTCTCCGACATCATGGTCCGCGAGATGTTTGGTCCGATCGGCAACAAGCGCTACTCGGAGTATGCCAAACTCGTGCACGAGTCCGGCTCGCTGCTTCTGGATCTGATCAACGACCTGCTGGACATGTCAAAGATCGAAGCCGACAAGTACGAACTTCATCTTGAGGACTTTCAGGTCAGTGAGACGATTGGCGCGGCGCTGCAGATGCTCTCAAGCCGTGTGGAAGAGAAGAGCCTTGCCCTGTCCTCAGTCGTGGAGCCTGAAAGGCTGTCGCTCAGGGCGGACCAGCGCGTGGTAAAGCAGGTTCTTCTCAACCTGCTTTCGAATGCGGTGAAGTTCAGCAACATTGGCGGGCGCATCGAAGTTCGTGCCATCCAGGTCGACGTGGCCATGGTGCTCAGCGTCGAAGACAGCGGGATCGGCATCCCGCCAGAATTCCTTTCCAAGATTGCCCAACCCTTCGAGCAGGCCTCGAATGACCCCGCACGGACGCATGGGGGATCAGGACTGGGCCTCGCGCTGGTGAAGTCACTCGTCGCGCTGCACGGCGGAGAGTTCGGCATCGAGAGCACGCTTGGCAAGGGCACACGGGTAACTGTCAAGCTGCCGCTGGTGTGCAAGGCCCGCGGCAAGGCCGCCTGAAACAGAACAGCCCCGCGCGGTGTGCGCAGGGCTGCGTTGGTTCAAGTCGTGAAGGCAGCTATTCCGCCGCTTCCATCCGCATCTTGTTCGAGTACTTCCCGAACTCAAGCCGCGCGATCGTCCGGTTGTGCACTTCGTCCGGGCCGTCGGCAAGGCGCAGCGTGCGCTGACCGGCGTAAAGCTTGGCCATGCCTGAATCGGTCGTCACGCCAGCGCCACCCCATGCCTGGATGGCGTCATCAATAACCTGCAGGGCCATGCGCGGTGCCGCGACCTTGATCATCGCGATTTCCGTGCGCGCGACCTTGTTGCCCACCTTGTCCATCATGTCCGCCGCCTTCAGCGTCAACAGGCGGCACATGTCGATGTTGATGCGGGCTTCCGCGACGCGCTGTTCCCAGACCGAGTGATCGGAGATGCGCTTGCCGAAGGCTTCGCGCGACATCAGACGCTTGCACATTGATTCCAGCGCCCGTTCCGCCGCGCCGATGCTGCGCATGCAGTGATGGATGCGCCCCGGCCCGAGGCGACCCTGCGCGATCTCGAAGCCACGGCCTTCGCCGAGGATCATGTTGCCGAGCGGCACCTTCACGTTGTCGAACACGATTTCCGCGTGACCATGCGGCGCGTCATCATAGCCGAAGACCGGCAGCATGCGCTTCACGTTGACGCCGGGCGCGTTCGTCTCGACGAGGATCTGGGACTGCTGCCTGTACTTGTCGCCCTCGGGATCCGTCTTGCCCATGACGATCAGGATCTTGCAGCGTGGGTCGCCCACCCCTGAAGACCACCACTTGCGGCCATTGATGACGTAGTGGTCACCCTTGCGCTCGATGCGGGTCCGGATGTTGGTGGCGTCAGACGAGGCCACTTCGGGTTCCGTCATGATGAAGCCCGAGCGGATTTCGCCTGCCAGCAGCGGCTTCAGCCACTGCGCCTTCTGCTCCTCGCTGCCATAGCGCTCGAGCACTTCCATGTTGCCGGTGTCGGGCGCCGAGCAGTTGAAAACCTCGGATGCGAAACCAACCTTCCCCATCATTTCCGCGAGCGGCGCGTATTCGAGGTTGGTGAGGCCAGCGCCGTGGCTGCTTTCGTTGAGAAACAGGTTCCAGAGCCCTTGCGCCTTTGCCTTGGCCTTCAGGTCTTCGACCACGGGCACTACAATCCACGGATTGCCCTTGGCGCGGGCTTCGGACATTTGCTCGTTGTAGATGGCTTCCGCCGGGTACACGTGCTTGTCCATGAAATCGGATACCTTGCGTATCCATTCCTTCATTCGAGGCGTGTAGTCGAAATCCATTTGTTCCTCCGCGATTGAATATCAATGACCGGAGATTATCGGGCGTCAGGGAGCGCCGCTAGGATCTATGTCAACGCCGGGCGCGGAAAAAATCCCGGAGAAGCGCAGCGGAGGCTTCGCCCTGCCCGGGTTCGGCCTGAAGGATTTCCGGCCTGTGATGGCAGGTCGGCTGGTCGAAGAAGCGCGGTCCGCTGAGTACGGCCCCGCCCTTCGGGTCCGTGGCCGCAAAGACGACCCTGGAAACCCGCGCCAGGGAGATCGCACCGGCGCACATCGCGCAGGGCTCGAGCGTCACGAAGAGCGTCGTACCGACCAGCCGCTCATTTCCCAAAGCTGCGCCAGCCTTCCGGATGACCTGAATTTCTGCATGCGCCGTGGGGTCATGGCGCTCGACGATCCGGTTGCCGTCCGCAGCAAGCACGGTCTTGCCGTCTGCTGCAATCAGGACGGCACCTACGGGCACCTCTTCCCGCGCAGCCGCCTGGCGCGCTTCGGTTAACGCCAATTCCATCCAGTGCTGTTCAGCTTGCGTCATCATTTCCGTATGCCCTGCGAAAAGCTCTGGTACAACCCCGAACATGACCTCCGGACTGCAGGAAGAAGGTGAGCGAATTGCCAAGGCGCTGGCGCGTGCCGGTGTCTGCTCGCGCCGGGATGCCGAGCGGCTCATCGAAGAAGGCCGCGTCTCCGTCAATGGCAAGGTGCTCGATACACCTGCCACAAAGGTGACGGCCGCGGACCGGATCATGGTTGATGGCAAGCCGGTGCGCGGGGCGGAGCGCAGCCGCCTCTGGCGCTACTACAAGCCACGCGGCCTCGTCACGACCCACAAGGATGAAAAGGACCGCCCGACGGTCTTTGAACACCTGCCCGCCAATCTTCCGCGCGTGATCTCCGTCGGTCGCCTCGATTTCAATTCCGAAGGGCTGTTGCTACTCACGAACGACGGGACTCTTGCGCGCAAGCTCGAACTTCCTTCCAATGGCTGGATCCGCCGCTATCGGGTCCGTGTGTTCGGCAAGCTGGAGCAAGCCGATCTGGACCGCCTCAAGAAGGGTGTCACGATCGAAGGCGTTTCCTATGGTCCCGTCGAAGCGGCGCTTGACCGGCAGCAGGGCGGCAACGCCTGGGCCACCATCGCGCTGAAGGAAGGCAAGAACCGCGAAGTGCGACGCCTGATGGAATTCATTGGCGTCAAGGTGAACCGGCTCATTCGCGTATCCTTTGGTCCCTTTCACCTGGGACTGCTCCAGGAAGGCGGCGTGGATGAAGTTCCCTACAAGGCGCTGAAAGAGCAGCTCGGCCAGGCCGACGCCGGGGCAAAGGACTGAGGCGTGCGCATCATCTCGGGCAAGTTCCGTGGCCTGTCGCTGTCGACACCAAAGGACGAGAGGGTGCGTCCCACTTCGGACCGTGTGCGTGAAGCCCTCTTCAATGTCATTGCCCACAACGACTTCGGTATCGATTTCTCGCTGAACGGGGTGCGCGTCCTGGACCTTTATGCCGGGACGGGGGCGCTCGGGCTGGAAGCCCTGTCGCGAGGCGCTTCCTTCGTGATGTTCGTTGACGACCACTTCGAAAGCCGCGCCCTTATCCGCCGGAACGTCGAAGCTGCCCATGCCACCGGGGCCACCAAGATCTGGCGGCGTGACGCGGCCGTGCTGGGTGACATTCCTTCAAATGCCGGCGGCGCCTTTGGCCTGGTGTTCATTGATCCGCCGTACCGCAAGGGGCTGGCGGACCGCTCGCTTGCCAGCCTCGTGTCCGGAAACTGGCTGGCAGAGCGCTGCCTGCTTGTCGTCGAGACCGCCGAGGGTGAAGCGCTGGACGTGCCGCCCTCTCTTGAGATTGAAGATGACCGCACCTATGGCGACACGCGGGTCAGATTGATCATGCGCCGCGCGCGGACTGGATCCTGAGCCCTGAAATGCGAAGAGCCGCCCCATGGGGCGGCTCCCGCAATTCCATCCTAGCCAACGAGCCTACTGCCCGGCCTGGAGCTGATACGAGTCTTCGTAGAAGGTTCCTTCCCACGTCTGGCGCGGTGTCGGGATCATCACGGTCTGGCCAGGGTTCTTCGAGTCCCAGCGCATCAGCATGGCGTGGTCCTCGTGCTGGGTGTTGTGACAGTGCTCGACATAGGTGCCCGAGAATTCGCGGAAGCGAAGGGCGACTTCGACCTCACGGGAGTCCTGCGTGTCCGTCGAACCGATCCTGAAGACGTCCTTCCTGGCGAATTTCTCCCAGATCGGCGGCGGCGCGCCATCGCGGCTGAGAATCTTGCCTTCCTCGAAGTGGATGTGGACGGGGTGCGCCCACCCGTTGCCACCATTGGTAAGGCGCCAGATTTCCACCGCGCCCATGGTGGGAGCTGCAGTAATGCGCTTCACGTCGGTTGTAAGGCCCTGGCCGCCATCTGTCTTGATGGTCCAGGGGTTTTCATCGGTGCCGCTGGAGCGGCCGAATTCAAACTCACGCACGCGGGCAGTCGACAGTTCCGCCGCTGTGAAGGTCGGCTGGACCAGCATCTTGCGCTTGCCTGGCTCGTAGTCGGCCGGGTTCATGGAACGGTCTGTTCCTGAATAGGCGACAACGCGGAACTCCATGATCCTGCCGACAGCCGGATCCTCCTCGTAGGTGCGGCTCAACGCCTCGGCCAGGGGAACGATGCGCTTGGGTCCCTTGCCGTCCGCGTGCTCCATGATGTTGACCATGTAGAGCTTCGAACCGGCCGGCTGGCCCTTGAAGTCGATCACGATGTCGTATCGCTCGGCAATCGCCTGGGCCGGAAGGTCCTGACCTTCAGCGTTCGGGAACCTCACTGCGTGCTCCATGATGTTTCCATCATTTGCCACCAGGTGGTACGGCACGCGCTGTCCGGCGGCATTCACGATCGCAAACTTGAAGTATCGCGAGATTGAACCGTTCAGGATCCGGAAGCGATAACGGCGGGCGCGAACGTTCATGAAGGGCTTGTAGGCCCAGTTCACGAGAACGCGATCGCCAAGGAAGCCGTCCAGATTGAAGATGTTGAAGTAAAGCTGGCCAGCCTGGTCCCAAGCCTTGTCTGCAATGACGAGATTTACGTCGTAGTCGCGATTGCCCCAGTCAAGCGACGTGCCGCTGGGAAGGCAGAGGTTCGGATTGGCGGCACTCGTGTAGTTGCACTGGAAACCTTCGCGACCGCGATCAATCGCGCTGTAGTAGTTGAACATCGCCGCGCTGCCCTTGTACACGTTCGGAGCCGTGTAATCGAGCATGTGGTCGTGGAACCAGTGGGTGCTCATCGTCTCGCGGTAGTCACCACGGATCTTGGTGATGCCACCTGCTCCGTTCGGATAGCCTGCGCGAATGTCCGTTGCACCCGTATTGATCGAATCGTGACCTGCCAGGATCATCGGCCAGCGGTAATCGTAGTACTGACCAGGAAAAAAGAACGCAGCCGTGTATCCATCGCTTTCAGCCGGGTTGTGCCCGTTGTGCTCGTGGGTCGTGAGCGTGTGCATGCCGAACCCGTTGTTCGCGCTCACATTGATGGGCAGCATGTTGTAGTGACGGAACAGCAGCGGCACGCCAACCCTGCCCATCAGCAGTTTCGGTGGCATCGTCCCGTCGAATGTCCAGACAGAATTGGTCTTCTGTACCGGCATGTTCGGATGGAAGCGTACATTCACGTTCTTGTTCGTGCCGCCGAAGTTGTACAAACCGCCCGGCCGGAACTCACCTACGGCGTAGCGGTGGCGCTGCATCGAGTCGCGCATTCCGTTATTGGTGCGTGCACCTGTCGTTGCAGTCTGGAAATATTCCTTCGGCTGGAATTCGCTCCATCGCTGGTGCGCGTACCACTCGCCGCTTGGGCGGCCCTCAGCCGGACTAAAGTTCAGCGGCCGCACGCACTGGCTGATCTTTGAAAGCCAGGGGTTGACTGCTGTCGTATTGGCGGCACGCGTTGGCAGCGTCGTCAGTGCCTGGCTGATGAAGGTGTCGATCGACGTGGATGCGGGTCCCAGGTCACAACTCTGGGCAGCGGGCATCGGTACACAGCCCGAACAGGCCGTGCCGGGCATTGGCCGGGTGCCAAACTCTTCGAAAATGTAGACGTGCTGGGAAAACGGCAGGGCCCCGAACAGCGGGCTAGGCGCCGCTCCAGTGGGAATGTCCGCCGCAATCACTGGTTGCGCTGTCAACGCTGCAACGAGCGCAGCCGCGAAACCTGCCGAAGTCAATTTTCCGAGCATTTATCCAAAACCCCATTCCGTGCACCGAATGCTGTGCAACAACTCGTGGTAGAGTTGGCCGGACCCAGCAGCATTCTTGTAATTATTCCTGAAGCATAGGGAATAGTTTTCGGAATGCGTAGTTACCCGGTCCGGCTGCCGTTCTTTGCCATGGGGATAGTGGGAATTTTAGCACGCCACTCCGACATGATTCCTTTGTAATGGAATAAATGCCTAACCTGTGGATTACTCGAGAGTACTCGCGAACTTACAGAGATCCGGGCGGTGGGCCACAACAATTAACCAGTCGGCGTCAGTATTGTTGCCGACTCAATTACGTGTGCACCTGCGAACTGCTCTCAATTCACAATACTGTCTTGAATACTGTTTGGGAGTACTTGGACAGAGTGCTGAAACGACTGTTTGGCATGCAGGATCTGGTGCCAAGTATGGCAACCTAGCTGTTCTGCGACAGCTTGCCACACCGCCAACTCAACCCTGTTGGAGTGCGCGCCAGTGGCTGGTGAAGGGCACTCTTCGACCGAATCAGCGTCGACCGAACAGCTTCTCGATGTCGGTCAGCTTCAGTTCTACATATGTCGGTCGGCCGTGGTTGCACTGCCCGGAAAGTGGCGTTGCCTCCATTTCACGCAGCAGCGCATTCATTTCTTCCAGCGTGAGGCTGCGCCCTGCCCTTACGGAGCCGTGGCATGCCATTGTCGCGAAGACTTCGTCGAGGCGCTCTTTCAGGGACAGAGCGCTTCCGTATTCGTTGATCTCGTCGGCCAGGTCCTGCACGAGCTGCTTTATGTCCCCGCCCTTCAGCAGGGATGGCACTTCCCGCACCAGAACGGCATCCAGCCCGAACCCCTCGATCACAAGACCAAAAGCCTGAAGCTCTTCGGTGCGCGCCGAAAGCGTTGCCGCCAGTCCAGGCTCCAGCGTGACCACTTCCGGAATCAGCAAGGTCTGGCGATCTATGCCCCTCGCCGCTGCAGCCCGCTGCATCTTCATAAGGACAAGACGCTCGTGGGCTGCGTGCTGGTCGACGATGACCATGCCGTCGCGAGTCTGCGAGACGATGTAGGTATTGTGGAGCTGTCCGCGTGCGGCGCCGAGAGGGAACTGACCGGAATCGCCGGGCGCTTCCGCCTGCAGTGCCTGTTGCAGCGGCCGGGCCATGGGTGGTGCATCGAGGAAGTGCTGCTGGCTCGGGGCTGGCACGAAGATGGCGCCGGGCTCTGCGGACTGGCGTAGCGCTTGCTGTGCCGGATGCGGCGTCCAGGCGTCACGCATGAGGCCCAACTGGTCGATGGCTGACGAGGAGACGGTCGTCGAGGTCCGGCTCGCGCTCTGCATGATGGCCGCCTTGAGGGCGCTCACGATCAGGCCGCGGACGAGATTGGAATCCCGGAAGCGCACTTCCGTCTTTGCCGGATGCACGTTCACATCGACGTCACTGGCGGGCAATTCGAGAAACAGGGCGACGGCCGGATGCCGGTCGCGCGCCAGCACGTCGGCGTAGGCGCCGCGCACGGCACCGACCAGCAGCTTGTCGCGCACCGGACGTCCGTTGACGAAGAGGTACTGGTGTGCGGCCGTGCCCCGGGAATAAGTTGGCAGGCCTGCATAGCCCGTCACATGGATGTCGCCGCGCCGTGCGTCGACCTTCATTGCATTCTGCGCAAATTCATCCCCGAGGACGGCGCCCAGCCTTTGGAGTCGGCTGTCGAAGAGATCGCCGGCCTGCGGCTCTGCCCGGAGGACCTGCCGCTCGTCCGTGCTGAGCCTGAACCCGATGTCGGCACGCGCCAGTGCGAGGCGTCGCACCGTGTCGATGATGGCCATGACCTCGGCGCGCTCGGATTTCAGGAACTTCAGGCGCGCGGGTGTCGCAAAAAAGAGATCGCGCACCTCGATGACGGTGCCATGCGGCGAGAAGCTGTTGAAGGCCTCGGGTCGCGGCTGGCCCACCACGCCGCCTTCAACGGAAATCGCGTGGGCATGCGGTGCGCCACGCGGACGCGATATGATCTCGAGCCGGGCGATCGATCCGATCGAAGGCAGGGCCTCGCCGCGGAAGCCCAGCGTGGCGATGGCCATCAGGTCATCGTCGCCGGTTTCGTCGACGGGAAGCTTGGAGGTCGCGTGGCGCTCGATTGCCAGCTGCAGCTCCTTCGGATCCATGCCACAGCCATCATCCGCAATGCGGATCAGCGACATGCCGCCATTGGTGACGTGGATGTGGATGTTGCGCGCGCCCGCATCGATGGCGTTCTCGATGAGCTCCTTCAGAGCAGAAGCGGGCCGCTCGACGACTTCACCGGCGGCGATGCGGTTGATCGTGCCTTCCGACAGCCGTCGGATTTTCACGGCTGCGCTTCCAGATAGGTCCTTGTCAGCAGCTTTCCGGCCTCGACAGCCGGCTGCCCGAAGGGATCGACGTTCCAGAGGCGGGCTGCCACCAGTGTCTCGAGAATGAAGTGCACCATCAGGGATGCAAGGCGCGCCTCGTCGAGCGGTCCGTCGAGGACAAGGGTTCGCACCGGGCGGCCGTGGCTGCGCAGTGTCTCCACGGTGGCACGCATCTGCGCGTCGGTCACGTCAGACAGGTCGCGGCCGTCGAACAGGGGAAGACCCGCACGCTTGGCCCATGCGCTGCTGGCCTTGACGGTGTCCCCGCGCGCGCCGCTGATCACCGTGAACAGCTTGTCTGCCGGGCCGTCGAGATAAAGTTGAAGCTGGCTGTGCTGGTCAACGGGACCCAGCGCATCGACGGGCGTGGTTCCATGACCCGCCTTGCCAAGGCTTTCGGCCCAGAGCTGGCGCCACCACTTCGAGAGGCGCTCGAGCCGGTCGGCATAATTCCACATCACCTGCTGGGACAGGCCTGCATCGCTGGCTGCGACGGAGAGTGCCGCGCCTTCGGCGGCGGCGTTGTTGCCTGCGGCAGCCGCGTCGAGTGCCCGACGCCCCGCCTGTCGGAACGCGGCCGCGTCGAGTCCGGCCAGCATGGCGGGGACAAGGCCTACGGTTGAGAACGCGGTGTAGCGACCGCCGAGTTCAGGGTCATGGTCAAGGATCGGGGCGCCGACGTCTGCCAAGAGGCGACGCAGCGGATTGTTGCCCGGCTCGGTCTCGCCGGCAAAATGGTGGCTGAGGTTCTTGCCACCGCCTGCGGCCTCGATGGCTGCGATCGTGGCCAGCATCTGCAGCAGGGGTTCCGCCGTGTTGCCGGACTTGGAGACGACATGAAAGCGCGTCGTGCGCAGGTCGACGCCTTCGAGAAAGCGCCGGAATGTCGCGCCGTCCAGATTGTCGATGATGTGCAGGCGCGGATTGCGGGAAACCACTGCCGCTGCCGGCGTTCCCCACCACGACAATTGAGCGATTGCCTGGGCGCCAAGGCTGGAGCCGCCGATGCCCAGCACGACAACGTCGCTCGCGTCCTTGGTCAGGTGCGCCACAATCTTCTGCGCGGCGCCGATGTCGTCGCTGCGCTCAAGGGTCCGGCGGAAGGCAAGGAAGCGCGGATCTGCAGAGGCCGTCCACTCCTTCAGCGCAGCCATCGCCGGCAGCTGGCGCCTTGCGAACGCCTGGGCCAGCGCCTCATGGCCGAGCGCGGGTGTCAGATCCTGAAGAAATCCGGGGGTCAACATCCTGCCGTCTTGGCCAATTTCGGAGGGGAAGAAAAGAAAAAACGAGAAGGGGGCAGATTTCTGCCCCCTGACAACTTATCCACGGCGCGGGTTCCGGCTAGAACCAGTTGAACCAGCCGCCTGAGCTTTCCTTTTCAGCCGCTTTCTTTTCCTGCTCGGTCGGCGCCGAGACAGAAGCGGATTCCTTTTCGATGACCGGCTCGGCCTGCGAAGGCGTCGACGGGGT
This sequence comes from Micropepsaceae bacterium, assembly GCA_044375275.1. GTDB lineage: Bacteria > Pseudomonadota > Alphaproteobacteria > Micropepsales > Micropepsaceae > SZUA-430. Next base: position 30,296 of record JBILMZ010000009.1, read on the forward strand.
CACAGGACCCTGCGATGCAAGCCTAACCGCTTCCTCGTTGGCGTCGAGAGGCGTGCCGGAATCTCCCTTGCGACCACGCCAGAACAGCACGGTGTCGGAGTAGGACTTGCGCTTTCCCTGCTTGACGACTTCCGAACGCAGTTCCTGTCGGATATTCGGATCTGCCTTCGTGGCGCCCGACGCTGCGAGGAGTTCAATTTCGCCCTGCGTGGCTGCCGCCGACTTTGGCGTGCCACCGAGAACGCGCTGGGCCTGGGTCGCTGCATCCGCATCCTGAGGACGGGGTGCGCCAGGCGTGGGCGACTTCAGCGAGAAAGTCGCCGGTACCACAAGCGGTGCACGCGCGGTGACCGCTGTTTCGTCCGGGCTCTGCTTGGTGGCGCCCATGGACTCTTTCATGCCGGTGCATCCTGCCGCGGACAAGGCGAGAACTGCGGCAATAGCAAGATTACGCTGCAAATGCGTCACGAACGATCCTCCTTGGCATCGCGCAATTTGCCCTTGGTCTCGGTCAGGACGAGATCGAGGGCCATCAGTATGACCCCACCCACAACGGCGATATCGGCGATGTTGAATACATACCAGTTATATCCGAAGGCGTGGAGCAGGAAAAAGTCGGCAACCGCGCCATAAACCATGCGATCGATCACATTTCCTACCGCGCCGCCTATTATTAAGCCTATTGCAGCGGCCAACCGCAAGTCCTTGACTGAGCTCAACCACCAGACAAGGAAGCCGGTCACCGCAATCGCAGTCAGGGCCAGCATCCAGCGGCCCAGTTCGGTCTTGGCCTCCAGCAGCCCGTAGGAGATGCCGTAATTCCAGACCATGACAATGTCGAAAAACGGCAGGATCTCGTATCTCAGGCCGTTTGGACCGGGCCCGAGTGTCTCAATCCAGCCCAGTCCGAACAGGAACGAGAGTTTCCAGGCCTGGTCCAGCACGAGGCACACCAGAGCGATGGCGAGGCCCAACCGCAGCGCGCCCCATCTCTGAAACAAATGTTTCACTTTCTGTCGTGCTCCCCAACGGCTGCTTCGCAACGCAGGCAGAGATGGGTATGGGCCACGCTCTTGCCAACCTCCGGCAGGATCTTCCAGCAGCGGGCGCACTTGGTTCCGTCCGCCTTGGCGAACGAGACCGCCGCGCCCTGCACGTCTTCGAGCTTGAAGGCGCCGTCTGGCGCCGCGTTGCCTGAGACGTGGGCCGCCGAGGTGATGGTTGTCTCCGCGAGGTCGAGGTCCTTGAGCAGGGCCACGTCGGCGGGGTTCGACAGGTAAAGCGTCGGTGCCGCCTCGAGGCTGGCGCCGATCACCTTCTCGCGGCGGGCAATTTCGAGCGCGCCCGTCACGACGCGGCGCAGTTCGCGCACGCGCAGCCACTTGTCGGCCAGGGCCTTGTTCGCCCAGTCGGCCGGTACGACCGGGAACTGGCGCAAATGGACACTGTCGAACTCACCCTTGTTACGGGTGCGCCAGACTTCTTCCATCGTGAAGACCATCACGGGGGCCAGCCACGCTGTCAGATAGCTGAACAGGTGGTCGAGCACCGTGCGCGACGCGCGCCTGCGCAATGACGACGGCGCATCGCAATAGAGCGTGTCCTTGCGGATGTCGAAGTACACCGCTGACAGATCGGTCGTGCAGAAATTGAAGACGGTCGAGAAGACGCGGTTGAAGTCGTATGCCGCGTAGCCGGTGCGCACGACCTGGTCGATCTCGCTCAGGCGATGGAGGACCCAGCGCTCGAGCTCGGGCATGTCCTTGACCGCGACGCGCTCTTCATCTTTCCAGTCCTTCAGGTTGGCGAGGATATATCGCATCGTGTTGCGCAGCTTGCGATAGGTCTCGACGTTCGCCTTCAGGATCTCATTGCCGAGGCGCAGGTCTTCGGTGAAGTCCGAGGACGCGGCCCAGATGCGCATGATCTCGATGCCGTTCTGTTCGGCGACCTTCTGCGGTTCGACCGTGTTTCCAAGCGACTTGGACTGCTTGTAGCCCTTCTCGTCGAGCACGAAGCCGTGCGTGAGAACGGTCTTGAACGGCGCGCGGCCACGCGTGCCGCAGCCTTCGAGCAGTGACGACTGGAACCAGCCGCGATGCTGGTCGGAGCCTTCAAGGTAGAGGTCGGCGGGCCAGCCATATTGCTTCTCGATGACGAAGGCGTGCGTCGAGCCTGACTCGAACCAGACATCGATGATGTCGTCGATGCGCTCATAGTCGGCGGCCTTGTATTTCTGGCCGAGGAACTCCTGCGGATCGCTCGTGAACCAGACATCCGTGCCGCCCTTCGCGACCGCGTCGCGCACGCGCGCATTCACGTCGGCGTCGCGCAGGATCTCGCCATCTTCCTTTCGAACAAAGATCGGGATCGGCACGCCCCAAGCTCGCTGGCGCGAGATGACCCAGTCGGGGCGCTTCTCGACCATCGAGCGCAGGCGGTTGCGGCCCTGCGCTGGCACGAACTGCGTGTCGTCGATGGCCTTCAGCGCGAGTTCTCGCAACGTCTTGCCACCGTGCTCGGCGATGGGCTTGTCCATCGCGATGAACCATTGTGGCGTGTTGCGGAAGATGACCGGTGCCTTGGAGCGCCAGGAGTGAGGATAGTCATGACGCAGCTTGCCCTTCGCGAGCAACGCGCCTGCCTTGACGAGTTCGCCGATGACCGCGCCATTGGCGTCGCCGTCCTTGCCGACATCCTTGCCCTGGTCCTGCAGCACCTTCTTGCCCGCGAAGAGCGGAACGTGCGGATAGAACGAGCCGTCCTCGGAGACCGTATGGGGGATTTCCGGGTTTGCCTTGATGACGGGATTGTTCCGCTGTTCGATCCAGAGAACGTAGTCTTCCTCGCCGTGGCCGGGTGCCGTGTGCACGAAGCCGGTACCGGTGTCGTCGGTGACGTGGTCGCCGGGCAGCATCGGCACGTCGAAGTCGTAGCCCTTGCCGTGGAACGGGTGGTGGACGGTGCTGATCGTGCCGGGATCGATGTCGCCGACGCGCGAGGCCGTGATCTTGCCGGCCTCAAGCACTTTGCCCGCGAGCGTGTCGGCGAGCACGAGCAGTTCGCCCGGCTTGCAGTTTGCACCTTCAAGGGCTTCGTCGACACGATAGAGGCCGTAGCCGATCTTTGGCGAGTACGCGATCGCGCGGTTGCCGGGGATCGTCCATGGGGTGGTCGTCCAGATGACGACTGAGGCGTTGGCAACGCCGGCGTCCGTGGTGACCTTCACCGGGAACTTGACGAAGATCGTGGTCGAGACCTTCTCCTGGTACTCAACCTCGGCTTCGGCAAGCGCCGTCTTTTCGATGACGGACCACATCACGGGCTTTGAGCCGCGATAGAGCGCCCCGTTCATCACGAACTTCTGGATCTCACCGATGATGATCGTCTCGGCGGCCGGGGTCATCGTGGTGTAGGGATTGTCCCAGTCGCCGGTGCCGCCGAGGCGCTTGAACTCGCCACGCTGGATGTTCAGCCAGTGGTTTGCGAAGTCGCGACATTCCTTGCGGAATTCGATCAGCGGAACCTGGTCCTTGTCCTTGCCTTCCTTGCGGTACTTCTCTTCGACCTTCCATTCGATCGGCAGGCCGTGACAGTCCCAGCCATGGACGTAGGGCACGTCCTTGCCGAGCATGCCCTGGCTGCGCACGACGAAATCCTTCAGGATCTTGTTCATGCCGGTGCCGAGATGGATGTTGCCATTCGCGTAGGGCGGTCCATCGTGGAAGATGAACATCGGGCGACCCTTCGCTGTCGCGCGCAGACGCTGGTAGAAGCCGATCTTCTCCCACCAGGAAAGCCATTCAGGCTCGGCCTTCGGCAGGCCCGCCTTCATCGGGAACTCGGTGTCGGGGAGGAAAAGGGTGTCCTTGTATTCGCGCGGGAGAGCCGCGGCGGAATCGGTCGTGGTCATCTGATTGCTCATTTTGTATCTGTGATTTGTGCTGGCGCATGCCACGCTAGATCCGCGTGGACTTCAAGGCGATCGAGCCGTCAGGCGATCGCGCTTCTAATTCGAATGAGGCTGGCCAGTCGTGTTGCTGCGTGTGTCATCGTCATTTCCATTGCCATCCCCCTCGGGACCCACCCACTTTCTGCCGAGGCATCAGTAGGCTTGTGGCCGATGCTCACCCACCGATGCACGATGCAAAGCGGGGAACGGGCGGTGTCTAGCAGGGCCCGAAGCGGGCGTCAAAGGGGCGTCCACCTCCCCTCGGGCAATGAAACCTGAAGCGTGCACTACGCCGAAGCGCGGGGTGCGATAGCCTTTAGTTGCGCCCCGATCTGGCGGCGGCGCTCCATCAGGTCGTAGTCGGTCTGCAGGCCCAGAAAGAAGCCTTCCGACAAGCCAAAGTAGCGGGCGAGACGCAGGTCCGTGTCCGCCGTGATCGACCGCTTGCCGAGCACGATCTCATTGATGCGACGAGGGGCGACGCGGATTGCGCGCGCGAGGGCGCTTTGGCTGAGCTCCATGGGCTTGAGGAACTCCTCCAGCAGGATCTCTCCCGGTGTCGGGTTCGGCAGCAACGCCGCCTTAGCTGTGGTAGTCGACAATTTCGACATCTGCAGGTCCTCCTTCCGTCCAAACAAAGCAGATACGCCACTGGTCATTGACCCGGATCGAATACTGCCCTGCCCGATCGCCCTTAAGCGACTCGAGCCGGTTGCCAGGCGGCACGCGCAAGTCCGAAATTACCCTCGCCTGGTTCAGCAATCGCAATTTCCTCAAGGCTACCGCCTGCATTGCAGCGGGCAAGCGCCGGCTTTGCAGACCGTTCCAGATCCTCTCCGTTTCGCTGTCGGCAAAGTCCTGAATCATGCCCTCTTATACCGTATAACGTTATGCATGTCAATTGCTGCTGACCGTTGCGCGGCAAGAAGTTGCAACGGTTGTGCTGACTGCCAAACTGATGTAGCTCGAATTGCGATCGAGGAGAGGAATGACTTCCATGCAAAAAGGCACTTTTGACTACAAGGACGGTGCGACAGTTTGCGAAGGTTATGTGGCGACCGACGGGAAGCCGGGGCGCAAGCCTTGCGTGCTTATTGCACACCAGTGGGCGGGGCTTTTTGACCAGGAGCGCGCCAAGGCGGAAGAACTGGCGGGCGCGGGATATGTGGGCTTTGCAATCGATATCTATGGCAAGGGCGTGCGCGGCAAGCCCCAGGAAGACAACAGCGCCCTCATGGGTCCCTTTCTCAATGATCGCGGCCGGCTTCGCGCGCGCCTGATCGCGGCGGTCGAAGCGGCGAAATCGCGACCGGACGTTGACCCGGACAGGATCGCCATCATCGGCTACTGCTTTGGCGGGCTCTGCGCGCTGGACGTCGCGCGCTCCGGCACAAAGGACGTGAAGGGTGCCGTCAGCCTGCATGGCCTGTTCACGCCGCCGGGACTCGGGGCCCAAGGCAAGATCACCACGAAGGTGCTGGTCCTGCATGGCTGGGACGACCCCATGGCGAAGCCGGATTCGGTTTTGGGCCTGGCGAAGGAAATGACCGAGGCCGGAGCGGACTGGCAGATCCATGCCTACGGTCATGCGCTGCACGCCTTCACCGCGCATGAAGCGAATGCGCCGGCGATGGGTGTGAAGTATGACGCCAATGCGGATCGGCGGTCGAAGATTGCTACGGATAATTTCCTGAAGGAAGTTTTTGCGTAACATCCGGCAGGCGCCGGAACTCCCTCGTCTGCAGCATGCCTTCGCTAAAGCTACGGCGTGCGCAGCCACTCCCTCACTATCGTGAGGGAGATTAAATCTGTTTCTTCCTCACGACAGTGAGGAAGTCCCTGCGCACCGCAGGTGCTGCAGGGGATGGAGTTCGGCGCCGGCCTATGCCCCCGGCGGCTTTGGCAGATCCTTGCCGAAGTTCTCGCGCTCGTTCACGCGCGGGAATGGTGTTACGGGGACAGGGAGCTTGAGGAAGCTGCAGAGGGGCTCCCAGCCCTGCTTTACCTCGAACACGAGAAGACGCTCAGCCGGGATCGTGCGCTTTACTTCCTCGATGTGGGCCTTGTGCACGGCGATGCAATGCGCGCGGTCGTCGAGCTTGCCGTCGAAGGTGTTCTCGGCAATGAGCTTGCGGGCGAGTTTCGCCACATGCGCCATTTGCGGCGGCAGCATCTCGGGCGGAGCCTTCATGACGTTGAAGATCGTGGCCTGGCAGCTTTCGTACCAGGTGTCCAAGTCCCGCACCGTGAGAATGACCTTGGCTTCATGGAAATGCTCGGCCTGCTCGCGATAGAACGCGCAGGCGGGCCAGTCGACGGCCGACCTGTAACCCTGGAACACGACATCCCACTTCACTGGCTGTCCGCTGGCCGCGGTCAGCCAGTGATCGGCGAAGTGAGGGTGCGAGATGACCTCGGCCATGTGATAGCAGGGTCCGAGGCCCAACTGCTCGAGCGCGGCCTTCATGGACAATGTTCCGGTACGGCCGAAGCCGGCGCCGACGACTGCAAGTGTCATGGAAAAGCCCTTGGCTGATTGTTCTTGGTGAATTCTGTTCTTCGCGGTACATAATAAAAACCATGGGCCGCATCAAGAACATAGTTCAATCTGACGCGCAACCGGGGCGCCGCAGCGCGGGACGCCCGCGGGAGTTCGACGAAGGCAAGGCACTCGCTGCCGCGCGCGCCGTCTTCCTCGACAAGGGACTGGCGGCGTCCACGCTGGACGACCTGACGGCCGCCATGAAGATCAACCGGCCCAGCCTCTATGCAGCCTTCACGGACAAGGAGGAACTGTACCTGCGCACGCTGGATGCGTATGCGCAGGGCATGCAGGCCCAGGCAGGTGCTGCGCTTGCCGACGCGCCGACACTCCGGCTTGCGCTCAAGCGCTTCTATGGCGGTGCGATCGAAGTCTACACTTCCGGTGGCGCGCATGCCGTGGGCTGCTACATCGTCTGCTCTGCCATTCCTGAAGCCGTATGCAATGAACGCGTGCGGGCGAAAGCGGCTGGCGTGCTGCGCTTCATCGACAGCGCTCTCGAGCAGCGTTTCAGCCGCGCCATCGACGACGGCGAACTGCCCGCAAAGGCAGACCCTGCCGCCCTCGCCGCCCTTGCCGGCGGCATCCTGCACAGTCTTGCAGTGCGCGCCCGTGGCGGCGCGAAGCGGAAGGAGCTTGATGCGCTTGCCGCGAATGCCATCCAGATGCTCACCGCGCGGGTCTGAGGGACACGTATTTCGGCATCAATTCACAACAAAATGACACTGCGCTGGCGATGGCCTTCATCGGCTCAATCCCTTCGTCTATGGTCCGCACCATGAACGACATTGTCACCATCCGGGACCTGACCAAGACCTATGCGTCCGGCCTCCAGGCCCTCAAGCCCATCAACCTCAGCATTCGTCGTGGCGAGATCTTCGCCCTGCTCGGCCCCAATGGCGCCGGAAAGACCACGCTGATCAACATCATCTGCGGGATCGTTACGCCTTCGACGGGCACGGTCCTTGCCGATGGTCATGACATCCAGAAGGACTTTCGTGACGCCCGCATGAAGATCGGGCTTGTGCCGCAGGAGTTGACCTCCGATCGCTGGGAGACTGTCTGGAACACGACCAGCTTCAGCCGCGGGCTCTATGGGCGCGCGCCGAACAAGCCGCACATCGAAGGCGTGCTCAGGGACCTCACGCTCTGGGATAAGCGGAACGACCAGCTACAGACACTGTCCGGCGGCATGAAGCGTCGTGTGATGATCGCCAAGGCGCTCAGCCACGAGCCCATCATCCTGTTCCTCGATGAGCCCACCGCCGGTGTCGACGTCGAACTGCGCCGGGACATGTGGGCGCTGGTGCGGCGCCTCCGGGACAATGGTGTCA
>JBILMZ010000285.1:0-3539 GCA_044375275.1 Micropepsaceae bacterium
GTGGTCGACAGTTGGCGTTTCAGCGAATATCGTCGACGCCTCGTTTGAGGCGCTGATCGACTCGATCACGTACAAGCTCCTGCGCGACGATGCGCCGGCGGCAGGACAGAAGGTGTGACTTGAAAATTTCCGCCCGTCGAGTTCATGAATGAGCGCCATGTCTAACGTCCCAAGAGCCACGCGGAACTGAAGCCCATCATGCCAGGTTCCCGGCCGGATAGAACCGGCATGATCTTCGCTGCCAGTGCTTATGTCATCTGGGGCATCATTCCGATTTTCTGGAAGCAGATCACGGAAGCGGATGCCGTCGAGATCGTGGCGCACCGCATCGTGTGGACGCTCGTGTTCACGCTCTGCATCCTGCAAGTGCGTGGTCGTCTTTCGCATTTGTGGCTCGCCTTGCGTGATCGCAGGGCTGTTCTGGCCCTGGGTGTGAGTTCGGTGCTGATCGCTCTCAACTGGGGGATCTTTATCTGGGCGGTCATGTCGGGGCGGATCATTGAGACGAGCCTCGGCTACTACATCAATCCGCTCGTGAGTTTCGTGCTTGGGGTGGTTGTCCTGAAGGAGCGGTTGACCAATGTGCAGAAGGTTGCAATCGCACTTGCAGTGCTGGGTGTTGCGAACCAGACGGTTGCACTCGGTTTCCTCCCCTGGGTGTCGCTCGTGCTTGCCCTGAGTTTTGGCGTCTACGGGTTGATCAGGAAAATGATCCATGTGGAGTCGGTCGAGGGCCTCACCGTCGAGACGATCCTCCTCTTACCCTTGTCAGCGGGATACCTGGTGTTTCTGTTTTCCAGTGGGCAGAATGCCTTCGGACAGCATGGGGCTCTCAATGACTTCTATCTCGTGCTGGCGGGGCCGCTGACAGCCATTCCGCTCCTGCTGTTTGCTGCAGGCGCGCGCCGCATTCCGCTCTTCATGGTCGGCTTCCTGCAGTATCTGGCGCCCTCAATCAGCCTGTGCATTGCGGTATTCGTCTACGGCGAGACATTCACGCAAGCGCATGCGGTGACCTTCGCCCTCATCTGGAGTGCGTTGGCGCTTGTTTCGTGGGAAGCGTTTCGGCGGGAGCGTTATTCAGCAGCCTGACGCTGGAAGTTGGCGATCGCGGACAAGGTGTCTTCCGCGCGATTGACGACGGTGTAGAGTTCCTTGAGACCGTATCGCGCGAAGTTGTGCGTGTGCACCCGGTCAAATGTTGCGAACAGGGGATCCCAGAAGCCTTTGATGTTCACGAATACGACCGGCTTCTTGTGAAGTCCCAGCTGTGCCCATGTCATGGCTTCAAGCACTTCTTCAAGCGTTCCGAGACCGCCCGGAAGGATCACGAATGCGTCGGACAGGCCGTGCATGCGCTCCTTGCGTTCATGCATGTTTGGCGTGATGACCAGTTCCGTGAGGCTTGCCAGTTCGATTTCGCGGGCGCGCAGGAACTGGGGGATGATGCCGACGACTTCGCCGCCGGCCTCGAGCGCCGAGCGCGCAACTTCGCCCATCAGTCCGATGGAGGCGCCACCGTAGATGAGCCGCGCGTTGGATTCCGCGATGTGGCGACCGAGATCCCTGGCAGCCTGCATGTAGGCTGGGTCGCTACCTTCCGATGATCCGCAGAACACGCAGACGCCAATCAGTTTCCTCATTTTTTGGTTCCGTCAGCTCCCTAAACTTCCGTTCATGATAACGGCCTCGGGTAAACATTGTTCGCCATGTTGCACCCCATAGTTTGTCAATTCCGTGACGGTTTTGCGTCCAAGTCTCAATTTGGGTATTGGCGGCGACGGAACAATGGGTAACGATAGGTAAACGAGCCTTACTCGGATCAACTCAGGAGAGCAGGAATGAAAGTTGTTTTTGGTGCGGCCACTCTTGCCGCCATGGCGCTGGCCGGTTCGGTCTGGGCAGCTGCTGCGCCGTCGCCGCAGGATATCGTTGACGATCGTGTCGCCGGAATGAAGTCCCTGATCGGGTCTCTCAAGGGGGCGTCCGAAGCGACGGATGCTGCGGTTGCGAAAGGTCACCTGGCGAAAGCCATTGCCGTCGCGAAGTCGATACCTTCAAAGTTCCCGAAGGGAACTGGCATTGGTGATGCCGGTGTCACGAAGACCCGAGCCGTTCAGGACATCTGGACCAAGCCTGCGGAGTTCAAGGCGGCGTCAGACGGGTTCGTTGCCGCGCTTGAAGCTGCGAGCGCCGCTGCCGGTGATGCCGCAAAATTCGGGGCCGCGATGGGCGGCGTGAAGAAGTCCTGCGGCAGTTGCCATGATGCGTTTCGCGGCCCTGCTACAGATTAAGAGATGACCTGGTTGATCAGGATCGCTGCGGCAGCCCTTGTTGTAGGGGCTGCCGTTCTCGTGTGGCTGCTGCTTCCCGCAAGGACGGCGGTGAGCGTGCCCTCCGGTGTCTCGTCTCGCGATGTCGGGATGGTTGAGCGCGGCGCCTATGTGGTCCGCATTGCCGGTTGCGTTACCTGCCATACGGCAAAGGGTGGCGTGCCGTTTGCGGGCGGGCGTGCGCTCAAGACGCCATTTGGTACCTTTCATGCCCCCAACATTACCGCGCACAAGACTGCCGGGATTGGTGCCTGGACTGATGAACAGTTTCTTCGCGCAGTGATGGAAGGTGAGGGCATTCACGGGGAGCATCTCTACCCGGTATTTCCGTACACGTCCTATTCGCGGATGACGCCAGAGGATGTGCTTTCAATCAAGGCCTATCTGTTCAGCCTTGCGCCACAAGATCTGCGCGCTCCCGCCAATGAGCTTTCATTCCCATACTCATGGCGCGCGTTGATGAAGGCCTGGAAGGTGCTGTTCTTTGACGGGGCGCAGCCGCTGGCAGAGGACCCTTCCCGCAGCAAGGCCTGGAACAGGGGCAGATATCTGGTTCTGGCGCCGGGTCATTGCGGCGAGTGCCATACGCCAAGGAATTTCCTTGGTGCACCTGATCAGGAAAATGCATTGCGTGGAAACAGTGCAGGACCGGATGGATGGGCAGTGCCCGCGCTCGTTGGTCCCGGGAAGGGCGATTTCGCCCAGTGGTCGGTGGAGGAGATTTCCGAATACCTGAAAACTGGCGGGAAACCGGACTTTGATTCGTCTCAGGGCCCCATGAAGGAAGTCATTGAGGAGAACACGCGTTTCCTCACCGATGAGGATCGGGTGGCAATGGCTGAATTCCTCAAGAGCCTCAACGAATAAGCTGTTGAAAGTGGCATATGCCGCCATTGCGGGGGGCTCGTCCCGGACTACAGTGCGGGAGCGATTTTAGGAATATTTGGCTGTCATGGCGCGCGTCATTGTCATACTTGCACTGTTGTTCCTGATCACCGGCGCGATCTTCGGGTTGACGCGCAATACTGCCGGACCACGGTCGGCGATTGATGCTGATGCCAGAACGACGCTGTCTCTGGCGCCTGGCGAGACCAAGGCCGTGTCCGGGGCTTCAGGTGCGCCGGTTGCGTCAGCCCAGGACCTGGTGACTGGTCTGGTTTCGGGGGCGGCACCTTCCTTTTCGAGTGTGGGTGTGGACCACAAGGG
>JBILMZ010000286.1:0-3526 GCA_044375275.1 Micropepsaceae bacterium
CCGGCCGGTGAACTTGATGCTGCCGTTGCCAGCGCCCTGAAGCGTTCGTGAGAGGTCATCCGTGAGCGGAGTATTTGAAGATCCAACCTTCTGGGTAGGCGTGGGCACGGTACTGTTCGTGCTGGTGCTGATCCGCCAGAAGGTGCCCGGCATGGTCGCGAAGATGCTTGATGACCGCGCCGCGGCCATCAAGGCTGAACTCGACGAAGCCAAGCGCCTGCGCGCGGAAGCCGAAGCCCTTCTGGCGGACTACCGCAAGAAGACCTCGGGCGCGGCTGACGAAGCCCAGGCCATCGTGGATGGCGCCAAGGCTGCCGCCGAGCGCATGGCCGCCGATGCGAAGCTCCAGTTGCAGCAGCAGATCGAGCGTCGCGCGAAGATGGCCGAGCAGAAGATCGCCCAGGCCGAAGCAGATGCCATCGCGGAAGTCCGCGCGGCTGCCACGTCGGCTGCCACGGTTGCTGCCGCTGCGGTCATCGGCCAGCGCATGACCGAAGGCAAGGGTGATGCCCTGATCGACGGCGCCATCGCGGATCTGGGTGCACGGCTGCACTAGTCCCGAGCGACACTCAAAACAAAAGCCCGGCCCGCGATTTCGCTGGCCGGGCTTTTTTGTGCTTGGGGCGTCGGGTTTGGGCGCTGCCCCCCTCGCCTGCTTTGCAGGCACTCCCCCAAAACCTTGTTTTGGGGGAGACTTGTCTGGCTCAGTTATAGACTTCGAAGAGGCCTGCGCCGCCCATGCCGCCGCCGATGCACATGGAGACAACCACGTGCTTGGCCTTGCGACGACGGCCTTCCATGAGGGCGTGGCCGGTCAGGCGGGCGCCGGTCATGCCGAAGGGGTGGCCGATGGCGATCGAGCCGCCATTGACGTTGTACTTGGCCGGGTCGATGCCGAGCTTGTCGCGGCTGTAGAGGCACTGGCTGGCGAAGGCTTCGTTCAGTTCCCAGAGGTCGATGTCGCCGACCTTCAGGCCGTGGCGTTCCAGCAGACGCGGGATCGCGAAGACCGGGCCGATGCCCATTTCATCCGGCTCGCAGCCGGCGACGGCCCAGCCCTTGAAGGCGCCCAGCGGCTGCAGGCCGCGGCGCTCGGCTTCCTTCGCTTCCATGACCACAACAGCAGCGGCACCGTCGGACAGCTGGCTGGCATTGCCTGCCGTGATGAACTTGCCGGGGCCCTTCACGGGTTCCAGCTTGGCGAGGCCTTCGAGCGTCGTGTCGGGGCGATTGCACTCGTCGCGGTCGACGACATAGTCGACGATGCTCTCGGCCTTCGTGGCCTTGTCGACGACCTTCATCTTCGTGTTCATCGGGACGATCTCGTCCTTGAACTTGCCAGACTGCTGGGCGGCGGCCATGCGGCGCTGTGATTCAAGGGAGTACTGGTCCTGATACTCGCGGGTCACGTTGTAGCGCGCGGCGACCACGTCGGCCGTGTCGATCATGGGCATCCAGTAGGCCGGGTACATCTGCGTGATGCGCTCATCCTTGCCGCCACCGCCGCCACCCTGGAACGAGATCGAGTCCACGCCCGAGCCCACGACGATATTGGCGCCCTCATACATGACGTAGTGGGCAGCGTGCGCGATGGCGTTCAGGCCTGACGAGCAGGCGCGGTTGATCGTGACACCCGAGGTCGTGACGGGGAGACCTGCGAGGAGCGCGCCACCGCGCGCGACGTTGCCGGAGGCCGCAACGCAGCCCGCGACGACGTCCTCGACTTCCTTCGGGTCGACCTTCGAGCGCTTGACGGCGTGCTCAACCGCATGGCCGAGCATGGCGATGTTGGACGTGTTGTTGAAACCGCCGCGGCCGGCCTTGGCGAGACCGGTGCGGGCGTAGGAGACGATGACGGCTTGGCGCATTTGATTTTTCCTGATGCTTGTCGTGACTGAAACTATCTGATGGCGATGGGGTTGATGACGGCCTGGACGGCCCCCTTGAGGCGGGGCTGACCAAGGACAAAGAGGAACTCGGTGGCGCCGTCGGCGGCAAGCTCTGCCGTATTCATTGTTTCGAGCAGGTAGACGCCGTTTTTGGCCAGCAGGATCTGATGAACCGGGAAGGCTTCGGTCTTGTCTTCGAAGGGTACGGCTTCCACGCCCCAGGTGTCGGCGCCGACGGCAACGACGCCGCGTGCCGCGAGCAGTTCGGCGCCCTCCTTGCCGAGGCCCGGTTCACCGCCCATGTATTTTGCCTTGTCGCTTGTCGCGAGGCTGAGCCAGCCCGTGTGGAAGAGCACAATGTCGCCCTTGCCAATCGTGACGCCTGCGGCCTTCTCTGCAGCTTCTATTTCGGCCTTGTTGAAGGCGCGCCCTGCCGGGACCTGGTTCATCTTCAGGAGTTTGGTCATGTCCAGCAGAATGCCGCGCGAGGCCATGGGTGGCACGTTTTCGGTGCCAAGCTTTTTCAATCCGCCGGGCGAAACGAAGTCCTTTGCGTGGTTGCCATTGTAGTAGCGGTGATTGATGCCGACATGACCCAAACCGTCGAGCTGCGAACCGATACCGACATAGCCCATTACCATGTCATCGTTGGCGGTTGCCTGGTTTGAACCGAGCAACCCGCCCGTGCCGTCGTTGGACTGTGTCACCACCAATTGAAATGTGCGCGGCGGATAGGCAGGAGAGTCCGGCCCTGTCACCACGCCCAGGGAATACACCTTGCCGGTTTTCACGAGGCGGGAGGCCGCCAGCGTTTTTTCCGCCGAGAGGTTGTTCGCAGCGCCAATAGTATCATCTGCGCCGTATTTTGAAGGATGCCAATTGTCCGCCGCGCAGGCGGTCCCTGTCAGCAGCGATGCCGTTGCGAGGCCCATGCGGGCGTAGGAGACGATGGCTTGGCGCATGTGTGTTTCCTTTTGCTGGGAGCGCGGGCGTCCTCGCCCGCAACTCCGACAGTTTCAACAGCGGGCGAGGACGCCCGCGGTCCCAGGGAGTTACTTGAGGTCCTGGAACCGCTTCTTCTCGGCGACCATTTTCTCGAGGAGCTTTGACGGCGTGAAGTCGGCGCCCATCTGGCCTTCGAATTCCTTCATCTTGGCGAGCACCTTGTCGAGGCCGATCGTGTCCCCGTAGAACATCGGGCCGCCGCGATAGACGGGCCAGCCATAGCCGTTGATCCAGACGATATCGATGTCGGAGGCGCGGATGGCCTTGCCTTCCTCGAGGATCTTGGCGCCCTCGTTGATCATCGGATAGACGCAGCGTTCGATGATTTCCTGGTCGGAGATCGTGCGCTGGTTGATGCCCTTCTTTGCCGCGAAGTCCTTGATGATCTGCTCGACGACCGGTGACGGCTTGGCGTTGCGCTCGGCGTCGTAGTCGTAGAAGCCGGCGCCCGTCTTCTGGCCGCGGCGGTCCATCTCGCAGAGGATCTCGCGCACGGTCGAGCTCGTCGACTTTTCCTTGAACCAGCCAATGTCGAGACCGGCGAGGTCGGACATGGCGAACGGACCCATCGGGAAGCCGAAGTCGTAGAGCACGCGGTCGATGTCCCAGGGCATGGCGCCTTCGAGGATCAG